>JAHDII010000046.1 GCA_020630895.1 Saprospiraceae bacterium | reverse complement strand
TTGTTACTGATAATGAAAATCTAACTGATAATGAAATTAAAAAGGCAGAAAAAATATCTGGCATAATTTGAGTCGTGTACCATGCGACACTACTTCCTAAAGTTAATAACGCAACTACAAGTAACGTTATTCCATAATATTTTTTATTCAATGCTTTTTGAATACAGGAAGAAATTAGATACATGAAAATAATTCCTTGAAATAACACAACCGTCCAAAGGGTAGCTTGCCAAGTTACTGACCGTATAAAAAAACCATAAGATACAGGACGATCATAAGGAGGGACTAAGGTATATGAAGAACTTAAATAAGTTCCTGAATCCATATACATCAATGGATAACCATTATACAATGCAGGAGCAGAAATAATTAATACTCCTAAAAAATAGAACATTAATTTTTCCCAATTGATATTAATATTTTTAATTTTCATTTTGAATATTAAAAATATTAATCTAATACTTTTTTAATTTCTTCATCTAATACTCTATCTATATGATCTCTATACCCCATTGATTGATATGCAATATTTCCTTCTTTATCTAAAATAATATTTGTAGGAAATCCCATTACTAAATAATCATTTATAATACTCATTGCTTCAGGAATAATTTGATAATCAAAATCTTTTTTCTTTAAAAACTTTTCGATGTCTTCTTTCTTTTCATGAGTGATGGCAATAAATTCTATATCCTTTTCATTCTTGTACCATTTTTTTAATTTATTTAATTCAGGCATTTCCATCACGCAAGGTTGACATCTAATAAACCAAAAATTAAGTACTACAACTTTTCCTTTTAACTTACTTAAATTAATTTCATTCCCTTGTAAATCTTTAGCTGTAAAATCAGGAGCATACTCTAATTTTGTATTCATTGTTACTGGATGATTGGGATCATTTCCAGGAGGTTTATCTTCTATAACAACGGTTTCATCTCCTGTAGCTTTTCTAAGTACAACAGCTTTAGGAGTACCTTCTTTATTTCCATAAATATCAAAAGCATATTCTGATGAACTTAATTTTTCGTATAATTCTTCTCCTTCTAATTTTTTACCACTCATAGTATAAATAGGCATACTTCTTCCATCAATTAATACTTGAGTTCCATCTAATTCTTGTGGCGATAATTTATGCAATCCCGTTAATAATGATTTTAATTTTTCTGTAGGTTTTGTAGGTTCTTCTTCTACAACTTGTTCTACTTTTTCTTCTGTTTTATTTTTATCTGTAGTATCTACTTTTTTTGATTTACAACTTATTGTTATTAATGAAATCATAAAAAGAATGGTATATAAAAAAGATATTGTTTGTTTCATAATTTACAAATTTTTCTCAAATCTAAAAAAAAGAAAAGACTTATAAAGTATAACTTTATAAGTCTTTATAAAAGTATAGTATTAAAATTTTCTTAAAAAAGAAAAAGGGAAGCCTGAGGCTCCCCTATTCTATAACCAACTAAAACTCAAGAACTATAAATTTTTAAGTAGAATTATTCTACTATTTCTTTTTTGTATCCTAAAACATTTTTCATTGTTGAAGTTCCTTTGTATGCTAACCAATACATGACTGGAACAACGACTAACGTTAATACAGTTGCAAATACCAAGCCATAAATTACAGTCCAAGCCATTGGGCCCCACATTGCTACATTATCACCACCTATAAACATCTGAGGATCAAGGTGTGAGATTAATGTAAAAAAATTAAAATTAAATCCTATTGCTAAAGGAATTAAACCTAATACTGTAGTTATTGCTGTTAATAATACAGGACGCAAACGAGTAGCCCCTCCTTGAATAATAGCTTCTTTAATTAAGGTTGATGATAAATTTTGTTGATCAGTCAGCCCTAATTCTTCTCTTTTTCTCTTAATTAATAAATCAATATAATCAATCAAAACGATGGCATTATTTACTACAATTCCTGCTAGAGAAATAATTCCTACTCCTGTCATAATAATCACTAAATCTTTACCTGTAATTACATATCCTAAGAATACTCCAATCGTACTCAAAATAATAGATAATAAAATAATAACTGGTGATGTTAAAGAATTGAATTGAGTGACTAATATAATGAATATTAAAAATAAAGCAACACTAAAAGCTGTTACCAAAAATGCCATATTTTCGGCTTGTTCTTTTTGTTCTCCTGTAAATTCATAAGTCATTCCTTCAGGAAGAGAATAGAGTTTCATTTGTTCTTCAAGAGCTGCTACAATTTCATTAGAATTTGCATTTTCTAAAACATTTGAAGAAACAGTTACAATTCTATCTAAATCTTTTCTTTTAATCGCTGTATATGTTTCTCCTGATTCAATATTGGCAATACTTTCAATAGGTACTTGTTTTACCTGTCCATCTCCTCTATCTCTAAAAGTAATTTTTTGAGACATTAAGGCTTCTTTTTTATTTCTAGAAAATTCATTAGATCGAATATTGATAGGATATTCATCTTCTCCTAATTTATATTTAGATACTTCCCAACCATATTGAGCCGTACGAATCGCCATTGCAATATCTCTAGTATTTAAGCCATATAATCTAGCGGCTTGTCTATCAATTGTTACAGTTTGTTCGGGTTTCGCTAATTTCACATCTGCTTTTAAACCTTCTATTCCTTGAATATTAAAACTATTTAAATAATTAATAACTTTTTTAGATTCAACCATTAAATCATTAATATTCTCACCTCTAATTTCCAAATTAATCGGTTTTCCTGTAGGAGGACCATCTTGATTTTTTTCAACAGATATTTGAGTGCCTTGATATTTTCCTAGTACTGCTTTTCGAATATCTTCCATTGCTGCTTTACTAGATAATTTTCCTCTTTCTGAAGCAGGAACAAATGAAACCGTTAAACGAGCTTTGTTAGGAGAAGCTCCTGGATCTGGAGGACCACTAGGATCGGCAGTACCCTCTCCTATTTGTGTCAATATAGATTCTACAATACTTTTATAAGGCTCCATTACTTCTTTTACATCTTCTTCCAATTTTTTCATTAAGCTATTAGTTTCTTCTATATCTGTTCCCATATCCATTTCTACAAATGCATTAACATATAGAGGTTCTCCAATAGGAAAAAATTCTGTTTTAGGCATAAAAGCATTTAATAGACCAAAAGAAGCGATCAATAAACCAAATGTTCCTATAAATATACTTAAAGGAACAATACGTCCTTTTAAAGAAACACGAATAAATTTATTATATGCTCTTTCTAAAACAGGAAGTAATTTTTCTTGAAAATAAAAAGAAGCTGGGCGAAGTACAAAAGTATTGAGCAAAGTAATAATCGCTCCAATAAAAAGGAAATTTCCTAACCATCTCAAATCTCCTAATGGACCATTCAATTCAAGACTTCTTGAATATTCTATATTATTAAAAGATATATGAGTAAATGCCTTTGTTCCTGTTACAGCATAAGCGATAAGTCCTAATCCCAATAAAACTCCTGCCATGATTAATCCATTAATCATTCTTCTTTTCCTACCTTTTTTAGTGTCTGAACGTTCATCTACTTTCATGAAAGTAGCTGTTAATACAGGATTAATAACTAAGGCTACAAATAGCGAAGATGATAAAACAATGATTAATGTTATGGGTAAGAATTTCATAAAGCTCCCCATAACTCCAGGCCAAAAAGCCAAAGGAATAAAAGCCGCCAATGTAGTAGCAGTTGAAGCAATAATAGGCCATGCTACCTCACCTGCTCCTTTTTTTGCTGCTTCTAGTGGAGGAGTTCCTTCTTGCATGTAACGATATACATTTTCTACTACTACGATACCATTATCTACAAGCATTCCTAGAGCCAAAATCAATGAAAATAATACCACCATATTCATGGTTACTCCCATTGTATTAAGGATTAATATTCCCATTAACATGGATAAAGGAATGGCAATTCCTACGAATAATGAATTTCTTATTCCTAAGAAAAATAATAATACAAGAACAACTAATATAACTCCCGAAATAATTGAATTTTGAAGATTAGATACTTCATTTCTTGTATTAATTGACTGGTCATTAAATAGATTTACTTTTAATTCTTTAGGAAAAACTTCTTTTTTGGCTTTATCTACAATGATTTTAATCTTATCAGAAGCATCTAATAAATTAGCTCCTGTACGTTTTACTACATCACATGAAACAACAGGTAAAGCATCTGAACGAGCATAACTTGTTCGTTCTTCATATCCAAATTTTACTTCTCCAATATCTCTAATATAAACAGGTGCACCTCTTTCACTTTTGATGACCATGTTTTCAATTTCTTTTGCAGATTCAAATAAACCTACTACTCTTACTGCGGATCTAAAACCATTACTTACAATTTCTCCAGCAGACATGGTAACGTTTTCTTGTTCTATCGCTTCTTTAATATCATAATAAGAAATACGTCTTGCTTGCATTTGCATCAAATCAACAAGAATAACCATTTCTCTATCTACAGAGCCTTTGATTTCTACTTTAGAAATTTCTTTTAATTGTTCTACTTCATCTTGAATATATTCTGCATAATAACGAAGTTCATCTACAGTATAATTTCCAGAAAGATTGATGGAAACAATGGGCAATTCTGCTACATTAACATCCTTAATAATAGGTTCTTTAGGCAAATCATCAGGAAGTTCTGCTTTAGCTTTATCTACTGCATCTTTTACATCTAATATAGCTTCATCAATATTCACGTCAGAATTGAATTCTGCTTGAATAATTGAAAAATCTTGCATGGATGTAGATTCTAAATCCTTTAATCCTTCTAAAGATTTCAATTCTTTTTCTAAAGGTCGAGTGACCAAATTTTCAATATCTACAGCAGAGTTTCCTGGATAAGGCGTATTAATGAAAACTTGGGGCATTGAAACTTCAGGAAATTGTTCTTTTGGAATGGAGTTAAAAGCTTGAACTCCAAATAGCAAGATCATAAATGTGAGTATAAAAATACTCATCGCATTATCTACAGCCCAAGTAGTAAGCCCAAAATATCTAGCTCCTACATTTTTTTTATTTTCTTGATTATCCATTATTTTTTTGCTCTTCTTCTTTAGAAATTGCTACATCTATAGCTTGACCATCTGATAATTCTCTTCCTCCTTTTTCAATAATAAGTTCATCGCCTTTTAAACCATCTTCAACAATTACATTTCCTTCAAAAGAAGAACCTGTTGTAATCATTACTCTTTTAGCCAAGTCTCCATCTTCTGCTTTTTCTACAACAAAAACATAGGCATTTCCTATAACATCTTTCCTAATTAATTCTTCTGGTACTAAAATAGCATCTTTAACAATCTCATCGTTAATCATCATCATTGCTAAAAGATTAGGTTTTAATATTCCTCCAGGATTGGAAAGTGTTACTTCAACTTCAAATGTTCTATTAGATGGATGAACGGTTCTTCCTATTAGGCTTACTCTTGCCTTTTTTTCTTCTTCAAGAGATGGAAATTTAACCGTAACCCAATCGCCTTTTTTTACATTTTTAAGATATTTTTCAGGAACACCTGCTACCACTTTCACTTGATTCGTGTTCATTATCATTAAAATAGGAGAACCAGGTCCTGCCATTTCTCCTTGTTTTACTAAAACTCTATCAATAACACCTGATGCTGGAGAATAGACATATTGTTTTGTTTTCTGAAAATCAATAGTTTCTATTGTTTTCTGAAGACTTTCCATATTATTTTTAGCTTGTAAATATTGCATTTCAGAACCAATATTTTGATCCCAAAGGCGTTTTTGTCTTTGATATGCTGTAGTAGCTAGTTCTAATCTTTTTTCTAACTCTGCTTTTTGCTTATCTATAGCTTCTAAATCTACCCGACCTACAATATCTCCTTTTCTAATCGTTTGTCCTTCTTCCCATTTCATATCGATAAGACGACCACCTGTTTCACTACTAGCCATAATAGATGCATCTGCTTGAACAGAAGATTGAATTTCTGCATAAGATTTGAAATCATCTTTTTGGGTATGTATGGCTGTAACAGAAACCCTTTTAATCACCGAAGTGTCTAATTTATCTATTTTACTTTCTAACTCTTTGGTAAAATTTTCTATCTTTTTTTCAGCCTGTTTTGCACTAGAAAGTAAACTTCTTAATTCTTCTAAATCACTAGGTAATTCTTCAGGAATAGTTACTTCTAATTCTGTTTTATTATTTTCAGGTTCACATGCAATAAATATGCATGTTACTAATAAGAGGTAAAACCACTTTTTCATTGTATTCATTTTTTAATATCTTAAATTCGATGATTATTTTCCTAATGCTGTATCTAAATTTATTTGAGCTACTAAAAGATCATATTTAGCATTGATCAAATTAGATTGTGCTTGAAAGAGCCCTTGTTCTGCTTGTGTAATTTCTAAACTAGAACCTACTCCTTCTTTATACTTAATTTGTGAAGTATCATAAATTCTTTGAGCTAAATCGAGGTTTTTTTGACGATCTTCCACTCTTTTTAATGCATTCTTATAGCTCGTTCTTGCATTTTGAACTTGTAATTCTATAGCTCTTTCTAATCTTATCTTTCTATTCTTAACCATTTCTAGTTGTAAATTGGCTCTTTGCACTTTAGCCTTCTTATTAAAACCATCAAAAATAGGAACATTCAATTGCAAACCTACTACTGAATTATCTGTCCATGCACCATCCTTAAAATTATCTCCCTGCCATGTTACTCCATAAGAACCAAAAGCTATTAGTTGAGGTAAGTAACCATCTTTATATCTTTTCACATTCAATTCATTCAAATTGACTGCTGATTGTACTACAGTATATTCTGCTCTCTGTGTATAATCAATATCTCCATCTAAATCTTTTTGGGTAGGAATTGTTAAAAGCGTTTTTAAATCATCTGAAACAGAAAGATCTTCCTCCATTGGATACCCCATCTGATACTTTAAATAATTAATGACTAATTCTTTTTGAGATTCTAAATTTTCTTTTTCTGCCTTAATATTGGCTAATGATAATTCTAATCGATCTACATCTAATTGCTCTACAAATCCTGCTTTATATAGCTCTTGGGTTTCGAATAATAATTTTTCTAAATTACTAATATTTTTATCTAATATTTTTTGATTTTCTTCTATAATTAGAGCTGGTAAGTAGGCATCTTTTACTGTATTTCTTACTTCTGCTTTTTCGCTTTCGAATTGCAATCTTACTTGATTGGTATATACCCTTGCAGCTTCTAGCCCTGTAAAATAACTTCCATCAAATAGCAATGATGTAAATTCTAATCCCATATTAAACGTATTTTTAACACCAAAAGCCACTTCATTATTAAAATCGGGATTAGGTTCTCCTGTTATGGGATTTAACCCAAATTGTTCTGGTAAAATAGTAATTGGAAGTTTCAAAAAGTGTTTAAAATCTGTAGAAAAATTGACTTGTGGAATTCCCATGGCTCTCGTTTCAATCACTCTTTGATCTGCATCTTCCACTGAAATTTGGGCATCTTTAATTTCAATATTATTGTTTAAGGCATATTCAATGGCTTCTTCTAATGTGAAAGCTCTAGAATTTTGTCCTTCGGTATTCTCAACAATAAGAATAGATAATAGTATGAATATTAATCTTCTCATATTTATTTATTTTCTCTCATGCGTTTTTCTAATAAGGCTAAACCTTTTTCTGATGCGATACCATGTATATGGTAATTAATGAATTCTAAGAATAATTGTTCTCTATTATATTTTCGTATAGGAAATATTCTTTCATCTACGAGTATCATAGATTTTCCTACATAAAATTTAGCTATAATTTCCGGATTCAAATTTTGACGATACAATCCTTCTTCTATTCCTTTCTGAATATTTCTTTTAATCACTTCATAAATATGATCTTCATGGAGAGATTGCATCATTTCCCAGCTTTTGCTATAATATTTTTGAAGATCATATACAATTGAAGGGTTCATTTCTCTTAACATTAAAGCTACATATCGTGCAATAGCTAACATTTCATCTATTGGATCTATAGATTCTTTGCAAATTTTAGAAATAATCTCTTTCTCTGAAATTAAGTGTTCTTGGATAACCTTATTAATTAAATCAGACTTATTTTCAACATACTGATAAAGTGTTTTTTTAGAGATTCCTAACTCTCTCGATATATCGTCCATAGTAACGCTTTTTATACCATATCGCATAAAAAGACTATCTACTTTTAATAATATTTCTCTTTCTTTTTCCATTATTGGTACAAAAGTACACTTTAAAAACGAAGGAAACAATTTTAAGCTTAAAAGTTTCCTTAGTTTTTAACAATTTTAACATAAATCTTATTTATAATCTTATCTTAGAGATAATATTTATGCATATGAAGGAAAAAAAATATCATATTTTAGGTTTAATGTCAGGTAGTTCGTTAGATGGACTAGATCTTGCTTTATGTTCATTCGAAACAAAAAATAAATCTATCGAATGGGAGATCATCTATGCAGAAACGATTCCTTATTCACAAAAATGGGCATTGAGATTAGAAAAACTACCAGAACAATCTGCTCTTATATTTATAAAAACTCATTCATATCTAGGACACTATTTTGGAGAAATTATTAATGATTTCTTAGAAAGAGTACCCATAAAACCTGATTTTATTGCTTCTCATGGACATACAATATTTCATTATCCCAAGCAACTTATTACTACCCAAATTGGAGACGGTGCTGCTATCGCAGCTAAAACAGGCTATCCTGTTATATGCGATTTCAGAAGTCATGATATTGCTCTAGAAGGAGAAGGAACACCACTTGCTCCAACAGCAGATAAATATTTATTTTCAGAATATGAATTTTTATTGAATTTAGGAGGAATTGCAAATATTACATATCAAAATCTAAATAATTGGTGTGCTTTTGATATTACCCCCTGCAACCAAGTGCTCAACGATTTAGCTCAAATTCTCGGTTTAGAATATGACAACAATGGAAATATTGCTAGAAAAGGGCAACTCATTCCTAAATTGTACCAATTCCTCAATCAATATCCTTACTATAAACAAACATATCCCAAATCATTAGATAATCAGAATATCAAACTAAAATACACTCCCAAAATCATCAATTTTGATGCTTCTATTGAGGATAAATTACATACAAGTTGTAAAGTCTTTGGTTATCAAATTGCAAAATCAATTCATCAATTATCAAATAACCAAGAAGCTAAAATTTTGACAACTGGCGGAGGTGCATTCAATTCTTTTTTAATTGAATGTATTCAAGAACATTTAAATCCTAATATTTCTATTGTTATTCCAGACAAAAAAATAATTGAATATAAAGAAGCTTTATTGATGGCTCTGTTAGGTTTTCTTAGAATCAATAATCAGGTAAATTGTTTTTCGAAAATAACAAATGCTAATTTTGATAGCATTGGAGGGGCTATTTATCAAGGCATTCATTCGCAAATTTAATCATGAAAAAAAAAGTATTTATAACAGGAGGAAATGGTTTTTTAGGATCGTATCTCATCCGATTACTCATAAAACAAGGATACAATGTTAAAGCGATAAAAAGAGAAAATAGCTCTCTTGAACTTATCAAAGATATTGAAGATAAAGTAGAATGGGTTATTGGAGATATTAGGGATAGTTCATTTCTTGATAAGGAAATAAAAAATATAGATTGGGTATTTCATTGTGCTGCGATTGTATCTTTTGCTCCTAAAGACATCCGAAAGATGTTAGAAATAAATGTAGAAGGAACAAGTAATATTGTCAATTCTTGCTTATATCATTCAACTAAAAAATTAATTCATACTAGTTCTATTGCTGCTATTGGTCGCCCTGAAAACAATAATACACTCATTACAGAAAATACTAAATGGCAAGAAAGCAAGCTCAACACTGCTTATGCGAAAAGTAAATTTTTATCAGAGCTAGAAGTATGGAGAGGACATGCTGAAGGATTAAATATAGGAATAATAAATCCTTCTGTTATTATAGGAAGTGGTTTTTGGAATAGTGGAAGTTGTAAATTATTTTCTCAAGTATATAGTGGACTCAAATTTTACCCTACAGGAGCTACTGGTTTTGTTGATGTGAGAGATGTTGCAAGTGCAATGCTAAAAGTTGCTGTATCAAAAGAGAATGGAGAAAGGTATATTATTAATGGCACAAATGCAAAATATCAAGATTTTTTCAATCATATAGCTCTTGAGTTCAGTCTTCCAAAACCACACATAAAAGTAAGTCCAGTCATTCAACATATTTCTTGGAGACTCGCAAAAATTAAGGGATTGCTTCAAAGAACAAGTCCTTTAATTACAAAGGAAACAGCTAAACTATCTTCTTTACAATATTCTTATTCTAATCAAAAATCAATTGATAAATTAGATATGAATTACTATTCTTTAGAACAAACAATAGAAGAAACCTGCCAATTCTTTTTAGACTATCAAAAAAGTAAAAGCTTAAAAGTTCTTCATTTTTAAAACAAGAAGATTAATATAAGTTTATGGAAATAAAAAATCCCTTTCGAAAAATTTCGAAAGGGATTTTTTTAAAAGTATTTAATAAATATTAATACTTAACAGGAGCAGAACCGCTTGTGTTATATCCACCAGTAGTTCCAGTAGAACCATCAGGGCTACCCATGTTTCCTTCTCCATTACAAAGTCTAAATTCAACACGACGATTGATATAAGAAGAAGAATTCGTATCTACAAGAGGAGTTTCTTCACCACCATAATTCACGATTAAGCGGCTAGGAGAAATTCCATAAACTTGTGTTAAATAATCAACTGCTGTTTTAGCACGATTATAAGATAACTTCTGATTATAAGCATTGTTATTTAATCTATCAGTATGACCAACAGCAACAACACAAATCTCAGGACATTGCTTCATTACACGAGCGATGTGGTGTAATTGAGCTTTAGCCTCAGGCTTTAAGTTATATTTGTTTAAGTCAAAGTGAATCATTGGTAAGAACCAATCATTACAACCTGGATCATAAGGTGTAGGAGTTGGCTTGATGTGCCATTTCTCTCCTTGACCAATAGCAATTACATCCTCTTTAGTTAAACAAGATTCGCAAACTTCTACTGGAGGAGCAACACCTGTTTTAGGATCAACTGTACTGATTAAATCGAAAGGAGTATATGGTTCTTCATCATCACAATCGTTTACACCGTCACCATCACTATCTAATTGACGACCTTTTGTATCAACTGGACAACCTTCAGGAGTGTCTGGCTCTTCATCTAATTCATTTAAGACTCCATCACCATCATCATCTTTAGGCTCAAATAATCTATCTTCGATTTCAGCCATTTTCTTCATTGAAGGATCTAATGGATTTACCCAATAAAGAGGCTCAACAGCATCTTTCTTCATCAAGTTGAAGTTAATTTTAAGATTGGTATAGTGAGGAACATCTACGTTACGACCTGCAACATATCCTTCTATATCATCATTTAAACTAATCATTGCTTGATGCTCAATAGCGATATTTAATCTATCACCTATTTTACGAGAAACTCCTGCACCCCAATCTAAAGAAGGCATTAAAGCAAAATTAGTTCTTCCCAAAAGATTGAAATCTTGATAACCAGGTACACCTGTATCATCTGGATTACCATTACCATAAACAGCTTCTGTTTCGTAAGTCTTATCTAGGTAAGATTTAATATCTTTAAGATATGCTCTATTAAAAAACTCATTATTATTAGGTTCATTTGGATATTGAACAAACATTCCAGGATTACCATATCTATCTAAACCATAAGTATCATTACCATTTAAAAGATTATACTTAGATTTATAATATAACATCGTAGGGCCTGCAAATACATATACATTCCATTTATGATTTTTCTTATGGAAAAGAATATTTGTCATGTTTGCAATGAAATGGAAAGATCCCCAACCTAATGTAGTTTTTGAGTTTCTGTAAAATTCAGAGTTATGTTGATAACCTATGGATTCATAAGTTGCCTGAGGCAATTGAATACCAGATCCTTCGTCATCATCTGATGTATTATACCCCATTCTTGCAAATCTATCTTCAAGAGTAAATGCATTTGCATAAACTCCTTGGATACGCCAAGAAATAGTATAATTAATTGCTCTTCTTACATGAAGTCCAACTCCCCAACCTGGGCGTGAGTAAACATCACTATGTATAAAAGCATGACCTAAACTTAAACCTATTTCAGTTCCATGTTTAGGCTTTGGAGGAAAGTAGCTTTCTTCTGAGCTTTCTTTTTCCTCGTCTTGGAAGCCTTCAGAGGCTCCTTCATAAGATGGTATATCTAAACTACTTTGTGCTATCACGAATGTAGCACAAAAAAGCATAACCAACAACGTATTAATTTTCTTCGTCATAGGGTTTTACCTTTGAATGATTAATAAATAAGGTGTTTCTAAATTTCAAAATTATTTCAATTGAGGTACAAATCTATTGTTTTTTTTGATTGATACAAATATTTTTCTCTTTTTTTTGATTTATTTTACTAAAGTTTTTCACTTTTTGTTAAAAAACGCAAAATATCACAATAATTTCCTCAAAGCGATTTCTAAAGCCTTAGTAGAAATATTTGTTAATTGAGGGTTTTCTTTATATACTTGAAGCAATGCTTCTTTAATAGTATTTGAAACATCAGAAAAGATTGCTTGATCTGTCATTGGAACATCTGGTTGCATAAAATAAGCAAAAACTCTAGCCATCCCACAATTAGCTATAAAATCAGGTATAATACTAAATTGTGTATCTGCATAATGAGCTGTTGGTCCAAAAAATATTTGATCATCAACAAAAGGAACATTGGCTCCAGCAGAAAGAACTTCTAAACCTCCTTCAATTAAACTATCTACTTGAGAACGAGTAACAAGCTTAGATGCTGCCCCTGGAATAAAAATATCTGCTCCTAATTTCCAAATCTTTTCATTCACTTCATTAAAAGACATTAACGAAGGTGCATTTAATTTGTTTCCTTTTTTCTCAATAAATAATTGTTTTATTTCTTCAAAAGAAAATCCATTCTCACTAACAAGCCCTCCATTTTTATCAATAATTCCTACTATTTTCACACCATAATACGCTAAATATACAGCTGCAGCAGATGCAACATTTCCCCATCCTTGAATAATGGCTGTTTTCCCTTCAAGATTACTATTTCTAAAAATATCATAATAATGTTTTACTGATTCAGCGACGCCATAGCCTGTAATCTTATCTGCCACTGCATATTCTCTTGATCCATCAGGAACAAATTGAGGATCTTCCACAATTTTAGAACAACCTTGACGTAATTGTCCAACTACCCCAATTTTTTGTCCTTCATTTAAATGAAAATGTCCATTAACAATTCCTTCTTGTGGATGCCAAAGCCCCAATTCTTCAGTAATAGGTATTACATCTTTAATTTCATCAACATTCATATCTCCCCCTGTACCATAATAATTTTTAAGAAGAGGATAAACAGCAGAATACCATTTTTCTAATACTCTTTCTCTTCTAGGATCATTAGGATCAAAATTAATTCCCGATTTTGCTCCTCCAATTGAAGGTCCACAAACAGAAAACTTAATTTCCATTACTTTAGCAAGTGAAACTACTTCTTCTTTATTTAATCCTAATCTCATTCTAGTTCCTCCTCCAGCAGCACCATTTCTTAAAGAATTGATAACTACCCAACCACTTGCACCTGTTTCTTCATCATTCCATTCAAATACAATTTCAGGTTTTTTATTCTTATATTTTTTTAATAATTCTTCCATATTCTAAAATTTTAGAACAAATGTAATGATTCATATTATACTACTAAAGAGTATAGAGTAAAGATTTTTAAGTTATACTGAATTCATTTCAAAAAACACAAAACTAAATTTACTATATTTATCTCATTATCAATTATTAAAAAAAATAAAGAAGTTCTTTATATTAAAAAATCCCAAAGTAAATATGTATTTACTTTGGGATTTTTATACCTAAAAATTCTATAAGTAGAAATTATGTCTTTCGTTTCTTTTTCTTAGCAGCAGGAAATAATACATTATTTAATATTAATCGATATCCTGGAGAATTAGGATGAAGACTTAAATCTGTTTCAGGATCATATACATAGTGTCGGTAATCTTCTGGATCATGACCTCCATAAAAAGTAAAAAACCCTTTTCCTTTTGTACCGTGTATATATCTAGCCTCTCTAGCAGGTTTATTCTCTCCCATAATGAGTACATCCGACTTGATATGCTTTTTTAGAAAGGCAGTAGTTTGTCCCATAAATCCTTTGACTGTTCTTGTATGATTTTGAGTTAGCATGGTTGGGACAGGATCCCATTTTGCAGAAAAATCGAATAAAGTAAAATAATCTATTTCTGGAGATACTTTTCTATTTAGACTATTATCAATAGTTGAATATTCATATACTAAAGGATCTTTCATCAATTCAAAATCTTTGAAAGCAAAAGTATTATCATAATTCAACTTACTTTGAGCTTTAGGATCTACAGGATCTCCATCATACATTTTAGCACAAATATCTACTCCATTGGCTGCTAGAGCAATATCATAAGTATCCGTAGCAGAACACATCGCAAACATAAATCCACCGCCAACTACAAATTCTTCGA
This sequence comes from Saprospiraceae bacterium, assembly GCA_020630895.1. Classification (GTDB taxonomy): domain Bacteria; phylum Bacteroidota; class Bacteroidia; order Chitinophagales; family Saprospiraceae; genus JAHDCE01. Next base: position 1,928 of record JAHDII010000046.1, on the reverse strand, counting down.
TTTTTTTAACCACTCCTAATTTAAGCTGAGATACTTTTTTATATCCTAATTTCTGGGCAAGTTCTTCCATTTTACGTTGGTTATCTCTGTACCAAGCATAAGTATGATAACTTCTATAAAACCGACCATATTGTCCTGTAAAATCTTCATGATGTAAGTGTAGCCAATCATATTTAGCCAATTGATCGCCCATTACTTCAGTATCATATACAATATCATAAGGAATTTCAGCATAAGTTAATACCATAGTTACAGCATCATCCCATGGTTGAATTTTTTCTCCTTTTGCATTTTCTTGAGGTGTATAAACAGCGATTTTAGGAGCCTTCTCTAATTTCATAGCTTCTTGATTCACTTCAGCGGAACCAATATCTCCTAAAATTTTATTAAACTGAGCATCTGGAATAACTTTAAAACTTACATCTCTTTTTTTACATAATTTTTCGAATAAAGGATTATGTTGAAAAGCAAAACTTCCACCTTGATAATTTAAAAGCCACCATGCTTCTACTTCTTTTTCTAATATCCAATAAGCTACTCCATAAGCTTTTAAATGATTTTTTTGAGAATCATCCATTGGCAAGATCATATATGCTGCAGAAGTTGTAGAATATATTCCTATTATTAAAAATAATATTGTAATAAATTTTTTCATCGTTTTCTTTTAAATTACATTATCTAGTATGATGTTATCTAAACAATATAACGCAATTTGTTATTTATTTTCTTTAGAATCCAATAATGATTAACAAAATATTATCATTATTGTTACTTTTAAAAGCAAAATCTTTACCACAATGGCTAAATTTTTCACTTTCTTTTTTTTCTTTTTATTAATTATGAATTGTAAACCTGTTCATGAGCAAAAAGAAAGTGATGAACATTTTCCTATTCAAAAAGAAAGTGATTTTTTTGATGGAGCAAAAGTTTTTGAGTATTTCAATATTTATACTTCTATAAATATTGAGCAACAAAACCAAATTCATGCTATCACTCGTTATTATTATGAACAATGGTATAAGATGTCTCCTTTAGAACAATCTCAACATCAAGGAAGGTTCATTATTAAATTAATATCTCATATTATTAGAGATGTATTAAGTATGGAACAAGCTAAAGAATATATTTCTAATGACCCTAGGGCTCAAGAATTATTTGGGCATGAACTTAACTAATTGCATAACTTGTTAATCTACACTTTACTTTAAGAAGTTGTTTTACTTCTTCCAATGCTACATTATAAGGTTGGTACACCTGATGATTATCTGAAATCAATCTTAATTCTTGAACCTGATCTCCTTTTTTAATTTTTTGAACTCGTTTTGCAACCAAAACATCTGTTACTATAACATATACATGATTATCATAGATAGGTGTATCTCTTTCTAGAGGTTCACAAACGACTAAATCATTATCTGTAATTGTAGGCATCATACTATCCCCATCAATTTCAAATGCAATTAAGTTTTGTCCAGAAATATTGGGCAGTGAAAATTTAGGTAGCTCATCATAATAATTAGGTTGTTGATGTTGAATAGCATAACCTGCTCTTACTTTATCACTCACTAAAAAAATATTGGCATTTTGTCCAAATTCCCTGTCTTCGACAGGGAATGTTTCTAATGCTCCTTGTAATATTCCTCCTTCTCTAAATTTTTGATGACTTAAACCAAACAAATAATTGGCATTCACATTATATGCTTCAAACAATTTGTGCAATTGATCCACCGTAATATTCCGTTTTCCTTTAAGAATACTATTAATTACATGATTATAGGTATCTAATTTATTTGCTAAATCAGATTTACCCCTAATAATGTTATGTTTTTCCAATTCTTTGAATATTTCTCGGAATCGAAGATTGATAATATTTGTAGAAAAATCAGCCATAAACAAAAAGTTTTAAATAATTTGTTGTTTCTGAAACA
>JAHDII010000045.1:9258-16541 GCA_020630895.1 Saprospiraceae bacterium | reverse complement strand
GACTTCGGAAAAATCTGTCATGAATAAAAAAGATGATGGCTCTAATGACCAAATGATGCTTGCTGTTTTGAGAGAGATACTCTTGAAAGAAGACAGAAAAGATATTGCCGAAGTTAGAGATATGCTTGAAAATTCTGATAAATTATCTGAAAAAGTAAGTCCTATTATTGAATATCATGTTGAAACTCTCAAACGTAAATTTCCAAGAGAATATCAAAAACAAGTAGAAAAAATTATTGAAAAAAAATTAAAAGCTTCTCAAGATGAACTTTTAAATGTAGTATATCCAGTAATGGGTAAAATGGTTCGAAAATATGTAAATCATCAATTCATTAGTCTAAAAGAAGGAATAGATGAACGCTTGAAAAAAATATTTTCTACTAAAGGTTTAATGAACAGAATTCGATCCATGATCTTTGGAGTAAAAGAAGGAGATCTTATACTTGGAGATTTAGCAGAAAGTACAATAGAAGAAGTGTATATTATTGAAAGAGATTCTGGAATATTACTAGGACATTATTCTAAACAAGAAACAATAGATCGAGATGTTATTGCAGGAATGTTAACGGCTATAAAATCATTTGTAGAAGATGCTTTTAGTAAAAAAAGGCAAGATCTAGAAATGATTGAATATGGAACGTATAAAATTTATATTCAAAGTTTTCATTTATATTATGCCGCAATAGTACTCAATGGAGCGATTTCTACTACAGAAAAAGATAAGTTATCTGCTTTATTATTAGATTTTGCAGATAATGAAATGAAGAATGTCACTTCAAATGGAGAAATTGAGCAGGATCATGAGAGAATCTCGAATAAATTAGCAGAATACTTTGATAAAAGTAAAATATAGAAGAAGTAATTAATCTTTAATTAAAACAAAAAGCCAAAATCTAATTTTAAACATAAGTATGATAAGTAAAAAAGTAATTCTAACAGGAAATTTTGGAGTTGGTAAAACCTCTTTATTTAATCGTTTTGTATATGATCGATTTAGTGATAAATACTTAACAACTATTGGTGTAAAAGTAAATAAAAAAGTAGTTCAAATTGATGATCATGAAATATCTATCCTCCTTTGGGACATCGCAGGTGAAATTACTCAAGATAAAGTACCTGTATCTTATTTTTTAGGTGCCGCTGGCATTATTTATGTATTTGATTTATCTAGACCTCTTACATTTAAGAATATGGATAAAGATATTGATTACCTTAAACAATTATTACCTAATAGTAGTATTAAAATTGTAGGGAATAAAAAAGATTTAGTAGAGCCTAGTGAATTAACATCTATTGTAGATGAATTAACATTAAAATGTAATATTACAACAAGTGCTAAAACCGGAGAAAACGTTGAAGAACTTTTTAAAGATTTGGCAAGAGAATTTATATAACATTAAACATAATAAGACATACTAAACTAAACATTAAAAAGAGGGAATGAATACAGATATCATACAGATGAGGCAGCAAAAACTAGCTAAGTTTTGCCAAGTGATTTTAATTAATGATAGAGGAATTGTTGTAGAAAGCTGTAATTCTATTTTTAATGTAGCAAATTATAAACATCAATCTATTAGCTCTTGGTTTCCCTTTATAGAAAGTATTTTTCCCGTTCTTCAAAAATTAAAACTTACAGATTCTGAACTATTATTTACTAAGGTAGAACAACCCGCTTCTTTTTTACAAGGATATTATGATTTTACTTTCTCTAAAACTCAACTTGAAAACGAAGAATATCTCCTTTGGGAAATTTATGATTATACTACACTCTACAAAGATTTTAGATTATTCCAACAAAAAAGAAATGAACTCGAAATACAACGGCAAATTTTAGCTCTTCAAAATAAAAAATTAAATTCCAAACAAGATATTTTAAACCGACAAAACATCACTCTAGAAACAATAAATGACCAACTCAAAAATAAAAATTTTATATCTCCTCTCAATGCATTAGAATATATTTTATCTGCACTCAAACATTATCTTAGAGAATCTACTCATAATGATTACCTAAAATCACTTGAAATTCTTGCCAAAAATATTAAAACAATTACCTCCCAATTTCCTAAACAAGAAGCCATTCAAGCTCATCAAAAATCAAAAATAGAAGAAGTTTACAATGATGTAATAGAATTATTAAAGCCTAAAAACATTTATGTTTCTAAAATTAAAATTGTTGAAGACATTCCTCTATTAACTCAAAAAAATCAATTAAATATTAAAAGAGCTCTAGTAGGTCTAATTCTTATTATGAATCAATATTATAAAGATGCAAAGCTCCATGTTAATATTGAAATAGCAGAAAAAACAGAACAAAAAAAGGTTTTAAAAATTTCAATACAAGCTCCTCAAAGTATTGAAAAAGAATCTAATATGGAACTATCAATCCTTTACCTTGCCATTATTAAAGGAATGATAGAATCTGAAGAAGGAACTATAGAATTTAAAGATTTTTCTCAAAAAAATGCTACTGTAAGTAGTTATATTCCTATCTTTATTCAATAAACATATTCATTCTGTTTTTCAATTCAAATCATTTTTCATACTTTCGAGATTCTAAATAGAAAAAATCAAGTAAAGATTTAAAATTAGCTATAGAACATGTCTAAAATTAATGCGGCTATAACAGGAGTTCAAGGATGGGTACCCGAAACTATTTTATCTAATAAGGATTTAGAAAAAATGGTAGATACTAATGACGAATGGATCCAATCTCGTACAGGGATTGTGGAACGAAGAATCCTTAAAGAAGAAGGAAAAGCAACTTCTGATATGGCAGTAAAAGCTGTTCAACAATTATTAGAAAAAACGAATACCAAAAAAGAAGATGTAGAATTAGTCATATTTGCAACAGTGACCCCTGATATGTTAATGCCTGATACTGCCAATACTTTATGTGATAAACTTGGACTCTCTAATGCCTATGGCTTTGATTTAAAAGCAGCTTGTTCTGGTTTTATTTATGCTATTACTGTTGGTGCTCAATTTATACAAACAGGAATGCACAAAAAAGTAATTGTAATTGGAGCAGATAAAATGTCGTCTATTATTAATTATGAAGATCGAGCTACTTGTATCATTTTTGGAGATGGCTGTGGAGCTGTAATGTTGGAACCTACTGAAGAAGATTTAGGATATCAAGATGCAGTACTTCGTGCAGACGGAAGTGGTAGAGAATTTTTATATATTACTGCGGGAGGTTCTAAAAAACCAACATCCCAAGAAACTCTTGATGCAAAAGAACAATATGTTTTTCAAGATGGACGACCTGTGTTTAAAGCTGCTGTAAAAGGAATGTCTTCTGCAATAACAGAATTATTAAAAAGAAATCAATTAACAAAAGATGACATAGCTTGGTTAATTCCTCATCAAGCAAATAAAAGAATTATTAATGCTGTAGCTTCAACATTAGATTTTCCTAAAGAAAAAGTAACTGTTAATATCCATAAGTATGGAAATACAACAGCTGGAACTATCCCTTTGTGTATGTGGGAATGGGAAAATCAATTCAAAAAAGGAGATAATATAGTTCTTACGGCTTTTGGAGGTGGATTTACTTGGGGAGCAGTATTAATAAAATGGGCCTATTAGAAAATATAATTTATTACCTTTACATTTGTAATTCAAAAAAAGATATAAACTTATTTTAAAATTAATATATTATAATGATTGGTACTTCTGATATTAGAAATGGTTTATGTATAGAACATAATAATGATATCTATACAGTTGTAGAATTTTTACATGTAAAACCAGGTAAAGGAAATGCTTTTGTTCGTACTAAAATTAAAAGTCTAACAACAGGTAAAGTTTTAGATAATACTTGGCCAGCAGGGCATAAATTAAAGGATGTTAGGGTAGAAAGAAGAAAACAGCAATATTTATACAATGATGAAATGGGGTATCATTTTATGGATAATGATAGCTATGAACAAGTATCTATTAATGAAAAATTAATAGATAACCCATTATTATTAAAAGAAGGAATGAATGTAGATATTTTATTTCATGCTGAAAAAGAAATTCCTCTTACTTTAGATCTGCCTCAATATATTGTACTAGAAGTCACTTATACTGAACCGGGTCTAAAAGGAGATACTGCAACAAATGCAACAAAACCTGCAACAGTTGAAACAGGTGCAGAAATTAAAGTACCTCTTTTTATTAATGAAGGAGATAAAATTAAAATAGATACACGAACTGCATCTTATGTAGAACGTGCGAAATAATTCAATTTATAAAAACCAACCAAATTTGTAAATATGGAGTTCAAGGAAATCCAAGAGCTCGTAAGGCTCATTAGTAAATCTAATCTTTCTGAATTTAAAATGAAAGATGGTGATTTTAATTTAACGATTCGTACTAAAAATTATACTAAAGGAAAAAGAAGAGTGGCTGAAGCTCAAGCACCTCAAGTGGTCTCTATGCCTCAACCTCAAGTTGTTCCTGTTTCTCACATGCCTAGCATGCAACAACCTGTCGTTACTCCTCCTGCAAAAGCAGAAGCAAGTAATGATAATAAAGTAGAAGCTAAAGAAGAAAGTACAAATTACTTAGAAATTAAATCACCTATAGTAGGAACATTCTATAGATCGTCTTCACCAGAAAAACCTCCCTATATTAAAGTAGGAGATACTGTAAGTGCGGGTGATGTTGTTTGTATTGTTGAAGCTATGAAATTATTCAATGAAATAGAATCTGAAATCTCAGGCAAAATAGTCAAAGTCTTAGTAGAAGATTCTTCTCCAATTGAGTATGATCAAGTTCTATTTTTAGTAGAACCAACAGCTTAAAAAATCTAGAAAACGACTAGGTTTTTATTAAAATACGTCATAACTAATGATATTACAATCAAACATTAATCGCGCATGTTTAAAAAAATATTAATTGCAAATAGGGGAGAAATTGCTCTAAGAATTATTAGAACATGTAAAGAAATGGGTATCAAAACGGTAGCTGTATATTCTACCGCAGATAAAGATAGCTTACATGTTCGATTTGCAGATGAAGCGGTTTGTATAGGACCTCCTTCTTCCGCTGAATCTTATTTGAGCATTCCTAAAATAATGGCTGCTGTAGAAATTACAAATGCTGATGCTATTCATCCTGGATATGGATTTTTAGCAGAAAATGCTGACTTTGCTGAAGTATGTTCTGAATATGGAATTAAATTTATCGGACCTACTCCTGAAATGATTAGGAAAATGGGAGATAAAATAACAGCAAAAGAAACAATGATTAAAGCTGGTGTTCCTGTTGTACCTGGCTCTGAAGGTCTTTTAAAAGATCTTAAAACAGGACTTAAAATTGCCAAAAAAATAGGTTATCCTATTATTTTAAAAGCAACTGCTGGTGGTGGTGGAAAAGGTATGAGAGTCGTTTGGAAAGCAGAAGAGTTTGAAAACCAATGGAGTATGGCTCGTAATGAAGCAAAAGCTTCATTTGGAAATGATGGAATGTATGTAGAAAAATTTATAGAAGAACCTCGTCATATTGAAATTCAAATTATAGGAGATCAATTTGGTACAGTGGTTCATTTATCGGAAAGAGATTGTTCTATACAAAGGAGACATCAAAAATTAGTAGAAGAAGCTCCTTCGCCTTTTATGACTGAAGAATTGAGAGAAAGAATGGGCGATGCAGCGATTAAAGCAGGTGAATCTATTAATTATGAAGGTGTAGGTACAGTAGAATTTTTAGTAGATAAACATAGAAATTTCTATTTCATGGAAATGAATACTAGAATTCAAGTAGAACACCCTGTTACTGAAGAAGTGATTGATCATGATTTAATTAAAGAACAAATTAAAGTCGCCGCAGGAATTGAATTAACAGGAATCAACTATATTCCTACAATGCATGCTATTGAATGTAGAATTAATGCTGAAGATCCTTTTAATAATTTCCGTCCTTCTCCAGGTAAAATTAATTCTTTTCATAGTGCTAAAGGACATGGTGTACGTGTAGATACTCATGTATATGCAGGATACCAAATTTCTCCTTATTATGATTCTATGATCGCTAAACTTATTTGTAAAGCTCAAACCAGAGAGGAGTGTATTACTAAAATGCAAAGGGCTTTAGATGAATTTATTGTAGAAGGAGTAAAAACAACGGTTCCTTTTCATCAAAGATTAATGAAAGATCCTGATTTTAGAGCAGGTAATTTTCATACAGGCTTCTTAAATGATTTTAATCTTGAAGAAGAAGAAGATAAAAAATAAAAATGAAATATAATCCCTTTTAAGAATGTTCTTAAAAGGGATTTTTTTATCATCTTTGATTTCAAATCTTTTTCTATGAAATATTTATACATCATACTTCTGTTTATTTTTTTGATAATTTCTTGTGTTACAGAAAATAAAGAAGAACTATTAAGTTTAGATTTTAAAGAAATTTCTATTGCCTTTGATTTTGGAGATACTATAGAAATTAAAAAATTTAAAGAAACAATTACTTCTATAGATAATCAATCTAAATTTAAAATTATAGGAAAATTTGAAAACGTAGGAGATGAAAATGAAGAAATTAATTATGATATTACAGAAATAGATGCAACCAATCATATTTGTATAAAATCATTTGCAAAATATACAACATCTACAAATTCAATGGAATTATTTTCTTCAGATACTCTTGAAAATAAAGTAGAAATTAAAAATGTTCAGCTTCAAAACCAAGAATATGCTATATATAAAGTTGTAGAAGAAGATATTTATACTCAAATGTGCAATAGCTCCTTTTTTTCTCCCCAATTTGGTTTTTTATTAGGAAAAGGAGTCAATACAAAGCTTGAAATGTTTCAACAAAATGATAATCCAATTATTTCTCAACTCATTCAGGAAATAAAAAAAGATTCTTTGTTTATGTTGTGTGGAATTCCATTAGATTTGCATAAAAAAAGAAAACATCACCACCACCATCATCATTAAGTTTTTATATGAATATAGAAGATTTTAGAACATATTGCTTATCTAAAAAAGGAGTAGAAGAAACATTCCCATTTGATGAAGTAACTTTGGTATTTAAGGTGATGGGAAAAATGTTTGCTGCAACAGGTTTGGATAATGATATCTTTAAAGTCAATTTAAAATGCGATCCAGATTATGCTATTGAATTAAGAGAAGAATACGAACAAATTTTACCTGGTTGGCACATGAATAAAAAACATTGGAATACCGTTCATTTTGAAGAAGGATTAGAAGATGATTTTTTAATACAATTAATAGATCATTCTTACGATTTAGTCGTACAAAAATTAAAAAAAGCAGACAGAGAAT
>JAHDII010000045.1:0-9248 GCA_020630895.1 Saprospiraceae bacterium | reverse complement strand
AAAACAATTGAATGGAAACTAATAGACTTTATAACGACTTGTTTTTTATGAGAGACAGATTAGAGATTTTCAAAACATCAATTTGGCTATAATTAATAATTCGTGATAAAGTCTAATAATAATCTTTTATTAAATATGTTAGGATTACACAAAGAAGGATTTGAAATTATTGGAATGACAACACTTATTCTAGGTATTTTAAATTTAGCAGCTTATCAATATTTTCCTCAATGGGTATTAATACTCACCATTATAATTTCTATAATATTATATATTTTGGTATTACAATTTTTTAGAAACCCTAAAAGAGTGATACAAAAAAAAGGAGACCATCTTGTTTATGCTCCTGCTGATGGAAAAATTGTAGTCATTGAAGAGGCAGAAGAAGTAGAATATTTTAAAGAAAAAAAATTACAAATTTCTATTTTTATGAGCCCTTTAAATGTTCATGTCAATAGAAATCCTATTTCAGGAAAAGTAAATTATTATCAATACCATGAAGGAAAATATTTAGTAGCATGGCATCCTAAATCATCAACAGAAAATGAAAGAACAACGGTTGTTTTAGATAATGGGAAGAATGAAATTTTAATTCGTCAAATTGCAGGGGCATTAGCTAGAAGAATTGTTAATTATCTAGGTGTTGGACAAACCGTTCATCAAGGGGAAGAAATGGGCTTTATCAAATTTGGTTCTAGAGTAGATTTATTCCTTCCTTTAGGAACAAAAGTGAATGTAAAAATAGATGAGGTAGTAAGAGGAAATCAAACATTAATTGCTGAATTGCCTCAATAATTTGTCCTAGCAAAGACTTTTAATATCTAAATGATTTGTTAAAAGAGATGAATTACTACTAATAGAATTGCATAGGAGAAAAGTATTTCTTATTTTTGGAGTACTATTTAAAATCATACAATTAAATTGTTTCATCAAAAAAGAATAAAATAATGAAAAAGTTTTTAATGTTATTTGCTGTAGTAGCGTTCTTAGGAACATCAGCAACTGCTCAATGTACTAAATCTAAAACAGCTTGTACAAAGTCTAAAACTACTTGTACAAAAGCTAAAACTACTGCAACTTCAGCAGAACTTCCTGCTTGTCCTAAAGCTGCAGCAGCTAAATTAGCATCTTTAGATGAGTCTATAGAAGCAAAAACTTGTGCTAAATCAGGTAATACTTCTTATTATAAAAAGTCAACTTGTGCTACATCAGGTAAAGTTTCTTTAAAAGAAGTAAAATATTGTAATACTGCAAAAACTTTTGTTAATGCTGCTCCTTCTAGAGCTGCAGAAGTAAAAGAAGTTAAAGCAGATGCACCAGCTAAGAAAGCTTGTACTAAAAGTACAAGTACAGCTAAAAAAGCTTGTTGTGCTTCTAAAGCAAAAACAGCTTCAACTTGTACTAAAAAGTCTTCAACAGTAGAGAAGAAAAGTTCTGATGTGAAGCTTGTAAAAAAAGTAGAAAATAAATAAGAATTTTAAAATTCTTATTCAATAAAAAAACCTATTCTTCTTGAAGAATAGGTTTTTTTATTATATATATTAGTCTTACTTCTGAGGCATATAGAGTTGCATGTACCTAGAAATATATTTCCCCAAAACATCAAATTCTAAATTAATAATATCACCCTTCTTTAAATTCTTAAAAGTAGTATGTTCATGAGTATAAGGAATAATAGCAACAGAAAATTGATTTGCAATAGGATGTACTACCGTTAAACTCACACCATTAATACAAATAGATCCCTTATCTACTAAAATATGTTCAGGACTAGGGTTGTATTCAAAAGTAAAATACCAGCTTCCTTCCTTATTTTCTATATCAATACATTGCCCTGTAGCATCAACATGTCCTTGAACAATATGACCATCTAAACGGGAACCTGAAACCATAGCTCGTTCTAAATTAACAATATCATTAATCTTTAATTGACTAAGGTTTGTCTTTTGTAAGGTTTCTTCAATAGCTGTAACACAGTGCCAATTTTCTCCAAGTTCTGTAACGGTTAAACATACACCATTATGAGATACACTTTGATCAATTTTTAGACTATTAGATATAGAAGAACCTATTTTAAAATGAATATTAGTTCCTTCTTTTTCTATGGTTTCTACACTACCTAAAACTTCTATTATCCCTGTAAACATATTTTCAGTTAATCAGTGAGCAGTTGCCAGTTATCAGTGAACAGTTGTCTATAAATTGATAACTGTTCACTGATCGCTGGTAACTGAAATTATTGTCCTCTTATTAAATGAATATATCCACTTAAAGTTTCTGAACGCGGTAATACACCTTGTAATCTTTGTTCAAAAACTTTGCATTTATAAAAATATACTCCTTCTAATAAATCTTTATCTTTTAAATTTTTACCATCCCAATTGATATCTGGATCAGTAGTTTCAAAAACAAGTCCTCCCCAACGATCGTAAATTTCAAGTTCTATATGATCAATAAATCTATATGGAAAAGGAATAAAGAGTTCATTATCCCCATCACCATTAGGGGTAAAAGCATTGGGTAATTCATAATAAGGACAATTATCTACACAAACAGTATCAGAATGAATACTTTCATTTCCAACAGAATCAACAGCTGTAACAACATAACATCCAGCAATGGAAATAAAACTAGGTTGGTGAATAAGAGATGTATCTTCTGCTGAAGGATTTGTTTCTATTAATGTAAAATTAGAATTTGGACTTTGTGCATAATATATATTATAGGATGCCACATCATCAGCACAACTTAAATTAGGATTCGTCCATGTTAAAGTATTTTCAAAATCCTCAGATGGTGTTGCATTATCAACAAGATCGCATACACTACTTACTGCTAAATCAGGAGGACAAGGAGGAATAGAATCCAAAGGAGTCCCACAAGCTTCTTGAGAATTATTATACAGAGGATCTATAATTCCTTCAATACTATAAGTACCAATACTTGTTACATAATAACAATATTCTTCTCCATTAATTAATCCATTATCAGTATATTCTTGAATCGTACTCATGCCTATAGAATCAAAAATACCCGAAATATCATTTTTCCTATATATAGTATATTCATAATTATCCCAAGGAACATCTTCTTCCCAAGTTAATGTATTGGTTTCATCAGAAGAAGCAATAGAAAGATAAACTGAAGAAGCTACATTTGTAAAACCAAGAGGTTCTGTTTCTCCATTCACATAAAAAGCAATTTGATAACTATATGCTTGTTGTAGGGTATTCAAATTATTATCAATAAAAATAGTATCGTTGGCATCATAAAAAGTATTACTAGTAAATGAAGCACCAGGAATAGGGCTTAATCCTGTTTGTGTCATACCATCCGCCCGCCAAACTTCATAACGATAAGGACCAGGATTTTGAATAGTATCTAAATCATCAGCTAAAGGCTTTGACCATTGTACCCTCATTACTCCAGAATTTATATCTGTATTTTCTACACTTACATGAGTAATTAAAGGTATATCTCTATTCAATTGAACACAGATTTCTTCTGAACGAAGACTTTGTACTCTATTATAAGGATTACTTCCTGCTGAAGTTTGTGCAAACTCAGCAACAACTCTATAACAATAACTTCTTCCTCTTTCTACATCTGTATCAGTATAAACATATCTATTATTATCAATATCTTTAACATCTAATTGTAATAATTCATAACCATAAATGCCCGGATTACAAGTGTCTAAAGGAATATCTAAACTACTATTCCTTCTCCAAACAGAAAAACCTTGAAAATAATCATCTTCTGTAATTTCACAAGCATACGGACTTTCCCAATTCAAATCTACTTGTCCATTTCCTGTAACGGCTTGTAAATCTTCAGGAGGAGGACCAACAACTTTAATTCTAACTGTTTTAAGTGTGGTTAAACCGAAAGTATCTTGAGAGGTATCAAAATTATCTTCAGCTTTAAAAATTACAGAATAATATTGATCTGAAATGACCTCACAAGGAGGAATCCATCTAAAAATACCAACAACAGGCTGTGGTTGAAATCCTGAAGGAACAATAAACTGAGCAGGATTAGGTTCTAATTCAAAAGGTCCTCCTAAAGCAGTTAATTCAATCATTTGTTGAGGAATATCTGGATCTGTAGCAGTAACACTAAAAATTACAGTATCTCCTGCAATAACACATATTTCATCAATAGATTCTATTTCTGGCGGTTGATTATTCCCTTCTAATATGCGAATTTGCATATCTCTAACAATAGTACTAATTAATTGCCCTCCTCTATATTCTTTAATTAAAATAGCAATATTATATTCTCCTACCCTTTGAGGAGCATCCCATAAAAAATCTCCTGTTATCGGATCAATCCCTCCTATAATTGTACCATCTGTAAAAACTTGATCAACAGGAGGAATAATTTGATTATCAGGACCAGGCTCAATGGCAGTAGGTAATTCATAATTAGAAACTAGAACGCCATCATCCATCATAGGCACTATTAATTCATAAGATAGACTATCTCCTTCTTGATCGAAAGCATTAGGATTATGCATAAAAGGTTGTCCTACATATCCAACATCTACTGGAGGCTGTAAAAGCAAAGGAGAATTGTTATATCCTTGAAATTGAGGGTTTAAAAATGTAAAAATAGTTTGTAGAAAAAAAGCAATATTATCTGAATTAGGGAAATTTACATTCAATATACCTCCATTTCTATTAGGATCTTGCACAGTGATATGATATGTCGCTCGACCAGGGAAAGTATGTGTCCCTACATAAGTATTATATTTTATATCATTAGCCAAAGGTTCGCCCTCTCCATTTCCATTAGAACGTAAAAGCCACTCACAAGCACCATCACCCCAGCAAATTTGTAAACTATCTCTATCAGCAGGAACGCTACTGGTTTTAGTATAAGTTGTAATAGTAGCCCTTAAAGATAAATCTCCAATTTGCTCTACTGTAATTTCTCCAGCTCTGTTATGTGTAGCATATCCATTAATATAACAAAAACAAATGCTACAAATAAGAATAATTTTTAAAGAGTAAAATTTTAATCCCATAAAGGTTATAATTATTTATTCCAATAAATGTAAAGATAAGTTGGATACTATAAACAACGGTATTATTTTAAAGGAAGTTGTTATGATACTATATTTTAGTAAACAATTTGATAATAATAAAGTCTAAATAGCATGACATATTATATCTCTCATTAAATCAATAAAATATCTATAACGCTGCAATCTACTTCACTTAAAATAAAAAATTAACAAAAATTATAGAAAATCAATTGTTTTTGCTATATTGTGTATAGGTTTGTAGGTAGGTTTTTGAGCATAATAATATTAAATTGTAATATTATCCCTGTTTTTATTTTTGATAGTGTCCTACCTTTTTGATAGTTAGTTGTTTATGTATATAAATATATACCTGTTTTAATATGAATAGGTTCCTTTAGCAAAAGGATTTTGAATTTAGAAACAAATAGTTAAAATTCAATTAGCTTACAATAAGTTAATTGAATGTATAAAACATGATAAATAAAGTCAACATATTATTATTAATTTCTTTCATTGAAGGAGGGGTAGTTATGATAGCAGAATTGTGTGGTGCAAAATTATTAGCACCTTATTTTGGCACATCTGTTCATGTTTGGGCTGCAACTCTAGCAGTAACGTTAGGAGGTTTAATGGTAGGATATTTTCTAGGAGGTTATTTGTCAAAGAAAGGAAAAGAATATACTGATAAATACTTATTTATCACACTTTGTATAGCTAGTGTTTTTATTCTTCTAACTCCTTGGATTTCAAAATTTAGTTTAAATACATTTATTGATTTTCCTCTAGAAACAGGAGCATTGTTCTCATTATTGATTTTTTTATTTCCTGTTTTAATTTGTTTAGGCTGTACTTCTCCTTTAATCATTACAGCTTTATCTAAAGATAATGATCCAGCAGGAGTAAGAGCAGGGCAAGTGTATGCTATTTCTACAATGGGAGGTATTGTTTTCACTCTTTTTGCAGGTTTTTATTCTATACCTATATTAGGAATTCAAGCAAGTTTATTATTAGCAGGTTTACTTTTAGGAGGAATTACACTCCTTGCTTTTTTGAGTATTAATTCTTTATCTAAGAAACAAATAGGTATAGCCACAATTTTTCTATTTACAGGTTCAGTAGCCAATTTTGCTTTTGAAAATCAATATAATCCTAAATTTAATGTAATTTATGAATCTGATGGATTACTAGGTAATTTAAAAGTAATTGAACATACATCAGAAGATTTTACTAGAAGACCTAAAAGAGGAAGAGGTTTAGTCGTCAATAATACCTTACAAACATATATGGATTTAAATGGCGAAAATATTAGCATTTGGGAATGGTCGCATTTTTTACCATCCATAGCAAGTATTTATCCAGAAAATTCTAAAGATTTAATTATAGGATTAGGAGGTGGAACGCTATTGAAACAACTCAACCGTTTAAACCACCAAGTTAATGTAGTAGAAATTGATCAGAGAATTAAAGATATTTCTATAGAATACTTTAATGTCGGACCTCATGAAAATATTGTAGTAAACGATGCTAGAAACTTTGTAAAAAATAGCAAAGAAAAATACGACATCATTTTTTATGATGCCTTTTTGAGTGAATCAGTACCAGAACATCTTTTAACCCTAGAAGGATTTAAAGAAGCCAAAAAGATTTTAAATGAACAAGGCTCTCTAATTGTTAATTTTTATGGATTTATTAATGGAGAAAAAGGCTATGCCGCACGATCTGTAATGAAAACTTTGGTAGAGTCAGGTTTTCAGCTCTACATTTTTGCAACACCAGGAGATGAAGAATATAGAAATTTAATTATTCATGCAAAATTAGGAGATACACCTAATTATAATACTAATAATTATCAAGAAACAAATAAGCCAATTATTAATTTATCCGATTATTTAATGGATACTCAAAAAACAATCCATCTCGGCAAAGCAGAAATATTAAATGATAACAGACCCAATTTAAGCCTTCATTATGCCAAAGCAGCAAAATCTTGGAGAAAGGGATATAATGAAATCTATACAAAAAAACTATATAAATAATAATTGAAAAATATAATTTACATATTAGCCTTTTTAGAAGGAATTGCAGTAATGGCAATCGAGTTAATCTCCGCTAGGTTATTGGCTCCATTCTTTGGAGGCTCTCTTTATGTAATTACTGCTGTACTTGGAATTACAATGTTTTCATTATTAATAGGCTATTTTTTAGGAGGACAAATTGTTGCTAAAAATAAACACAATAAGTATGCACTTCCCTTTATTATAATTGCAAGTGCAATATTATGTCTCATGCCTCTAATAAGTACTCCTGTTTTAAAAATGGCTGTTTCTTTAGGTTTAACTTTGGGAGCCATATTTTCAGTATTAGTATTAATTGGTTTACCCCTTATATTATTAGGAGCTGTTTCTCCTCAACTAGTTCAACAATTGTCAGATCATAAAATAAAAGCAGGAACTGCTTCTGGAAATATTTATTCAATTTCAACATTGGGAGGAGTAATAGGAACTTTTATTGTGGGTTTATATGCAATACCTACTTTAGGAATAAAATTAACTGCTATCATTTTTGGGGGAATTTGTGCTATCTTACCTCTATTACTTTTATTGAGCAAAAAACAAAAGAAAGAATCTTTTGCAAGTTTAACTTTTTTAACCCTCTCTATAGTAGTAGGCTATTCATTTGATACAACCACAAAAGTACCATTAGGAACAGAAATTTTATATACTTCAGATGGACTATTAGGGAAAATGGAAGTTGTTGAGGTGAATTCAGATTATAGATCATTAGTCAATAATGGGATGGCACAAAGTATGGTAGAAACAGGAACATATAAATCTTTAATGACTTATACTCATGTGATTTCTACATTGTCTAGCCTACTTCCTCAAAATCAAAGAAATAATGTAGCCATTTTGGGTCTAGCAGGAGGGTCTTTGATTAAAGAAATGGCAGAATTAAATTTTAAAAAAATTAATGCTATAGATATTGACAAGAGAACCCAAAAAGTAGCAGAAGAATATTTTCGCCTAGATAAATCAATTTATAATTTTATCGAAGATGATGGACGACATTTTTTGATGAACACAAAAGACACTTTTGACCTCATTATTATTGATGTCTCTGCTTCAGAACAACAACCTTATCACCTCTATACAGAAGAAGCATTCAAATTATATCACAAAAAATTATCTTCAAATGGATTTATTATTTTAAATATAATAGATTTTGTAGATGTAGGAAAAGCCAAAATTACTGAAAAAATAGGGGATGGAATGGTTTCCGCTGGATTTAAAACGGTCTTGCTTAAAGATTTTTACCCCATGCATATGATGGATCCCAATATTATGGAATATTTTGCTCATGAAAAAATAATTATGGGCGCAGCAAGGGATTTTGAAAATATTTCTTTAAATTTAGAAGATTTAAATTCTTGTTGTAGAAAAAATCAATATAATTTAGCCTTAAAACAGAATTTTTCTCAAATGAGCTTCCTCAAAAATCAAATAACAAATACTCCTTTTAAAGATGATTGCCCTCTAATGGAGAAGATGAACTTTGAAAGAAGTAATTTATTAAGAACAAAATTTATGATAAAATAAATATTCAATAAAAATAATTCTTGGTTATGAAATATACAGTATTAGTATTCTCTATCATATCAATTCCTTTAATGGTTTTAATGTATACTTTTAATTCTAATTCAATTTATCAAGCTCCTAAGCAATACGAGTTTGTAGTTATGGATTCGGGTAATGATTATACAGATTATGTGATACAATCATGTAATCCTAAAGAAATTTATAAAATTAATTTTCTTCTTCCCAAAAAAGATAATGAAGAAATATCTCCTATAAGAAAGAGAACCGTAATGCCAACTCATGAACTTCTTGCTGTAAAAGAAGCTTATTGGAAAGAAAATTGTCTGATGCTTCCAGCAGAAGAAAAAACAGATGAATATATTCTAAACTTTATTCAAACAATTACAAATTTGAATAAAGAGAATATAAAAATAATAAATAAATAAACACAATTAAACTCAAATGTATTCATTGATATGATATCAAAAATACTTGGGTTATAATTTAAAATATTTTCAAATGAAGAATATTTACATATTTTCAACCATTACTTTTTTATTTTGTTTTATTTCTATAAAAGAACTATCCGCAATGGGTGGTCCTGGTGGTGGTGGTGGTGGTGATTGCTTTCAATCTAATACTTT
>JAHDII010000044.1:2884-16554 GCA_020630895.1 Saprospiraceae bacterium | reverse complement strand
TGCCTCCAAGAGAAATTATTATAAAATAAATACATTAAAAATTAAAACTAATAAAAAATGAAGCATAATTGTAATTCAAAAAAATTAAGTTCTTTTGATCAATTTTTTGGAAATGTTTTTGGTGAACTAGAAAATGTTTTTGGAAGAGATATGGATCCAATTATTCATAGTACAATTCCAAATACAAATATTCTTGAAACAGAAAATCATTTCGCACTAGAAATTTCTGCTCCAGGAAGAAGTAAAAATGATTTTAATATTTCTCTAGATAAAGACACTCTTACCATTTCATCAAATGATGAAACGAAAGAAGAAAAAATAGATGGAAAATATCACAAAAGAGAATTTAAACTCAGTCAATTAAAAAGAAGTTTTATTGTACCAGAAAATGTTGATACAGAAAAAATTTCTGCAAAATATTTAAATGGTGTTTTAATTGTAAAATTGCCTAAAACAGAAAAAGTGGAATTATCTAAAAAAATAGAAATAGGATAGTGATTTGATTTTTCATGTTGTATTTAGAAAGGAGTATCTCATCGAAAGATGGGATACTTTTTTTTAAAAATCACAATATTTTCCATTTACTTTTAACCACATTTCTTTTTCTTTATAATCAGGCATTGCTGTGGCTACTAATTTCCAAAATCGAGGAGAATGATTCATTTCTTTTCTGTGAGCTAATTCATGAATTATTACATAATTAATTACATCTTCAGGAGCAAATAATAATTTAGTAGATAAATTAATATTTCCTTTTGAGGAACAACTTCCCCACCTTGATGTTGTATATTTTAAATTGACTTCCCCTATAGGAACTTTGAAATATAAATAATTTAATTCTTTTACTTTTCTTTCAATTAAGGCTTGATGATCTGCGGCAATAATTCTAGATAATAATGTTTTAATTGCTTCTTGAAATGTTTCTTGTGTTGTATTTATTTTTAAATGAATAATTCCATTATTTAAATTTCCAAAATGAGATTTAGTATTAGTATGTTCTATTTCTAAAATATATTTTTTTAAAAACGTTTGAATCTTATCTCCTGAATTATATTTTTTTTCTTGAAATTTTTCTGCTAAAAAATTTTTATTTTTTTTGAGAAAATTTTCAAACCATTGCCAATGTTTTTTCTTTTCTGAGGGAGGTAAAAAATGAGGCAATCTTAAAATCGCTGATTTTTTGCCTATAGATGCTCTTATGTTTTTTCTATTTTCATAATAAATATCTACAGGAATTTTAATTCCTTCAAATAGATGTATAATATGCTCTTTTTTAGACATTTTTGATGCTTGTTGCTTTTTTTATTAAATCCCAATATCCTTGAGATAAAATTCCTTTTTCATAAAATCCTTTTTCCAATAACATTTGATGCATTAAAGGATATTTATATGCAGGAACGCCCATTAATAAATGATGTTCTACATGATAATTTACATATAGCGGAGCAAATAATATTCTTTCAAAAAAATTAGCATAAGTGGTTCTTACATTTTGATATGGATCAGCTACATCTGACGTCATGCTATGTTCTGCCATAGAACGAATGCGTAAACAAAAATTATATGTTGTAATTTGAGCCAACCACCACAATAAATATAAATACCAAAATTGAATACAATAAAAAAATAAAAAAAATAACACATGAAAGAGAATGGGTCCTTTCAAATTTTTATAGGCCATTTTTATTTTTTCTTTAGAAGAAATACTTTCTTTTAATTTTAAAACTTGTCCTCCTAAATTATATTTTAAAATACTCAAATGCATCGCTATAATTCCAAAAATAGATTTCACACCATTTATTCCAGAAAAATCTCGAAGTAATTTACGAATAAAAGACATTAAATATGTAGGAAAGTTTAAAGCTAATTTTAAATCTGGATCATCTTTTGTTCCTGTATATCTATGGTGTTTCAAATGGTAAGGACGATATTGTTGAACATTATGTAATATAGGCCATGCACCAAAAAAATTACCAATAAATTTATTTAATTTCTGACTTTTAAATAATGAATAATGAGAGGCATCATGCATGATAATCGCACAGCCTAATTGTTTCCCTCCTAAAATAAATAATGCGATAATAATAGCTAAAATATTAGGAAAAAAAGCTACTAAAACAAATGCAAAACTAATCCATAACCAAATTTTAATAATTTCCCATCCTCCCCTCCAATCAGATCTTTGCATTAAATATTTTATTTCCTCTTTTGTAAAAATTTCTTCAGGAGGAATCATATTTAATTTTGGCATATCAAAAATTTTATAAGCTAATATACAATTGTTTTTTCGTTTAGAAAATAATTATTTTTGAAAAATAGGCTACTTGAATTTTTAGTGATAAAAAAAACGGCTACTTGAAAATAAAATCAAGTAGCCGTTTTTTATTTTATTTTTTAAATTTTATCGAGCTAAAGTAACATCTCCTTTATAAGTGAATACTTCATCATCTAAAAATTCAATTTCTATCATATAAACAAATACCGCTGGATCCATCGCTCTACCATTGAAATTTCCATCCCAACCATTTGTGCTTAAATCATTGGGCAAGAAATTATCTGCTGCAAAAACTAAATTTCCCCATCTATCAAAAATTTGCATTTTATTAATATTTTTAACTCCTACTCCAAAATAAGGAATAAAAATATCATTGGCTCCATCTCCATTAGGAGAAAAGATATTAGGAATAAAAACATTTCTATTAGGATCTACATCTATAAAAATATCATCTGATCCTGTACATCCGTTATCATCTGTTACTGTTAAAGTATAAACTACATCATCTAATGGTTGAGCAATTGGATTGAAACAATCTGTACAGCTTAGCCATGTATCAGGAGTCCAACTTAATGTATCTATTGCTCCTAAAGGAGTTATAGAAGGAATTAATTCAATAGTATCTCCTAATTGGATTTCTACATCTGGTCCTAAATCAACAATTATAGGTGCAGGTTCATCTACTATAATATTTACGGTTTCTGTACAAAATCCAGCATCTATAACTTCTACTATATAATCTCCAGCTAAAATAGGTGATGCTTGTTCTATGGATTGATAATTAAATCCATCTATAGTATATACATAAGGTCCTCCTACTCCTCCATAAACAGAATCTAAAGCAAATACTGTTGTTTCACCATGACATGTAGGTTCTTCTGGTTCTGTATAAACCAATGTAATAGGATCTGGTTCGCTAATTACAGCAGAATTAGAAGCAGTACATCCATTATCATCTGTTACTGTAATAGAATAAATTCCAGGCCCTAATCCTGTACCAACATTTAAAGTATTTGTAGTATTAGGAGACCATTGATAACTAAAAGTTCCTTGATTTCCTCCAGCAGGAGCTACTTGTATAATTCCATTATTTTCTCCACTACATCCAATATCTACAGTATCGATAATTAATAATTCTAATGGAGCAGGTTCTCCTATTGTAATTGTAAAAGGTATAGAAGCACAACCTAATCCATCTGTAATACTTACATTATAACTTGTATTTGGTGCTAAATTTGTTGCAGTAGGTCCTGTTTGATTATTACTCCAATTAATAGTATAAGGTCCTCCATCACCTCCAGTAGGAGTAATTGTTGCAGAACCATCAGAATCTCCAAAACATGTAACATCTGTTGTTTGAATATTAGCAATACTTACCATAGGAGGAGCAGGGATTTCATTTCCTGTCATATCAAATGTAACTGTACAAAAACCATCTGTTACAGTAACTGTTTGATTTCCTTGACATAAGGCAACAGCAGTAGAATTTCCTCCTGTTGAAGTTTCTCCACTAGCCCATGTAAATGTATAGTTTGTAGATAGTCCACCTGAAGCTATAGCTGTAGCTGCTCCATCGCATGGAATACCTCCAAAACAAGATACAGGTTGGATATTTTGAAATATAACATTTATTGCTGGAGGATCATTTACTGTGATAGCAGGTAAAACTAAAGAACAACCATTAGCATCTGTTATTGTAGGAATATAGTTTCCTGCAGTAAGGTTAGTTAGTGTTCCAAAAGCTGGACCAGCAGCACCATTATCCCAACTATAATTATATGGAGGTACACCTCCTGTTATATCTAATGTTATTGTTCCTTCTCCTCCTCCAGGACAAAATGGAGATGTTACAACAGCTGATGATGCTTCTGCTAAAGGAGGAGGAGCTGTTAAAGATTGTGATCCTGTAGTAATACATCCTCCTGCATCTGTAATAGAAACAATATATGTTCCTGGGCCAATATTTGCATTTGTAGCTCCACTAACCATATTGTTAGACCATGTATAACCTGTTATAGGAGTACTTCCTTGTACAGCATTTACTGTAATAGAACCATTCATATCTGTAGCACATAAAATTCCTACGGTATCAAAAGACGTAATAACAGGTCCACTAGGAGTACTTACTATATCTGTAGCTGTTATAGAACAACTATTGGCATCTGTTACTGTTACTGTATAAGTATTTGCTACTAAACCTGTAATAGTTGCTGTTGTTCCTGAATTACTCCAAGAATAATTATAAGAGCCTCCTATAGGAGTTCCTCCATTTACAGTTGCACTTACTTGACCATCATTTCCAATGTTACAAGATTCATCCATAGCAGAAGTTGTAATCGTTAAAGCAGACGGCTCGTTAATTATAGCAGATGCTGTTGCAGTACAACCATTGGCATCTGTTACTGTTACTGTATAAGTATCTGGACTTAAAGTATTAATTGTTGCTGTTGCTCCTACATTGGGAGACCAAGCAAAAGTATAACCACCATTATCTACACCTGTTGCAATTCCTTGAGCTGTAATAGAACCATCATTAGCACCATTACAAGAAATATCAGTTGCTATTGCATTCGCTGTTAAAACTGTTGCTGCTCCTATAATAACATTATCAGAATATGTACATGCATTATCATCTGTTACTGTTACTGTATAAGTACCTGGTTCTAGATTAGATGCTGTTGCTGTTGTTGAAGAATTAGTATCACTCCATAAATATGTTAACGTTCCTGTTCCTCCAGAAGGATTTATAGTTGCTGAACCATCACCAATTCCTATACAAGAAGCATTTACTGCTGCAATTGGAGGAGCTGTAATAGCTGGTGGTTGAGAAAGTGTAGCAGATGCTGTAGCAGAACAACCATTACCATCTGTTACAGTAACGCTATATGGTCCAAAAGGTAAATTAGTTATTGTTTCTGTTGATTGAGGAATATTCCAAGTAAATGTATATGATGCATCTGGAGATATAATTACTCCATCTGAAGTAATTTGAACAGAAACACTTCCATCAGAATCACCATTACATGTAGGAGGAGTTAAATTTATTAAACTAGCTCCTAATGCTCCCGGTTGTGTTACTTGAATATTTTCAGTTACAGAAGTTCCATTTGCATCTGTAACAGTTACGCCATATTGTCCTGCGGATAAATTAGAAATATTAAATTGACCTGCTGTAGCTAATGTACCATTTTGAACAGCTCCTCCAGGTTGTAATTGCCAATTAATTGTATATGCTCCTGCTCCCCCTGTAATATCTACATCTATTCCTCCATCACTTAAACCATTACAAGAAACATTATTGGAAGTATTTGTAACTCCTAATGTCTGAACACAAGCAGACATATCAACTGTTGCTGTTGCTGCACAAGATTTACCATCTTCTACTAGAATATCATAAATACCTGCCTCAGGAACAGAAAAAACAATTGTACCTGTGTGGTTATTAGTTCCTCCAACTACACTTCCTGTAACTGCTGGAGCTCCTTGTTTTAAAATTGTTATAGTATAACTACTGCTAGAACCATTTATTAAATCGAATTGAGGAAGTCCCCCTTCTACCACAAAAGTTCCTTCACAATCATTCCCTCCATTGTTATTAACTACATTAGAAACATTGACTTGATTCAAATAAACGACTCTAAAAGCATCTGCTGCATTAAGATTAACACAAAAATCCGAACCATTAGAAGATTCAAATGCTAAACCTAGATGATTGTGTATAGTAATAGGAGCAAAAAATAATTCAATAGGATTTCCTCCATTAAAAAATCCTTGCAATCCGCCATTATTTGTAAAAGTTCCATTTCCACCAGCATTTACTACTCCATCTAAATAGAAACTATAAACAGAACCAGGAGGAGGATTATTAACAATACAACCATCGCTTTCAACATCTTGAACATCTGAACCTGTTGCTGTAGGAGTACAATCATAAAAAACATATGATATACCTGAAGCTGTTGCAGGAATAGGGTCTCCACTAGCATCTAAATTGAAATCTCCATTATGAGTAATATTTAAAGCATCGTTGAAACAAAGATACTCGACATCATTACTTTGAGCAGAGACATCTAATGCCTGATTAGAAGTACCCGCTAACCAAGAAGTACTTGTACATACTCTAACATCAGGACCATTAGATGGATGGTATCCTGAAAATGTAGGAGCTGTTGGAGATTGACCTAACGCATAAAAAGATAGCGTACAGAGAATTAACAAAAGTAGAAAATGCTTCATCATTAATTATTATTAGATTATGAGCTCTATTAATTATAAAAAAAGGGGCGGATTTCTTCAAAACGAAGAAACAGTTGAATTAATTTTGCAAAAATGCGAAAATACTGCCAAACTATTGTACTTATAAAGAATTATAACCAAATCATAACTTTTTTCCTTCAAGAAATACCTCTTTTATGAGATTTGTACCAAAAGAATAGGGTAAATATGCTAAAGATGACATTGGTTTAGTAATAAAAAAATTAGCTTTTTTTCCCTTTTCGATGCTCCCATGTGTTTTTTCTAGTTCCATTGCTTTAGCTCCATTAATTGTTGCAGCATTAATTGCTTCTTCTGGAGTCATTTTCATTTTGATACAAGCTAATGAAATTACAAATGACATTTTTCCAGAAGGAGTAGAGCCAGGATTAAAATCTGTGGCTAAAGCAACTGGAAGATTATTATCTATAATTTTTCTAGCTGGGGGATAATGATCATTAATAAAAAAGGGGGCTGAAGGCAATAAACATGGCATTGTATCAGAATTTTGCAAACACTTTATTTCCTCATCATTTAATACTTCTAAATGATCTACAGAAATAGCATCATGTTCTACACTTGCCTGAATACCTCCCATACAATTAAATTGATTGGTATGAATTTTTGCTTTTAAACCCAATTTTGCTCCTGCTTTTATTATTTGGACGGTTTCTTCAACTGAAAAGGCTACTTTTTCACAAAAAACATCAATATAATTAGCTAAATTTTTCTCAACAACCTCAGGCAACATTTGATCAATAATTAAATTGATGTATTCTTTTCTATTATTTTTGTATTCCTTAGGAATAGCATGAGCACCTAAAAATGTAGCTCTTATAGTAATATCAGAATGTTCTTTTAATCTTTGAATAACTCTTAAAATTTTAAGCTCACTTTCAAGAGTTAAACCATAACCGCTTTTAATTTCAATAGCTCCTGTTCCATATTGTATAACCTCTTCTAATCTTTGATAAGATTGTTCAAATAATTCTTCTTCAGAAGTGTTTTGTAATTTTTTAGCAGAATTGAGAATTCCTCCTCCTCGTTGAGCAATTTCCTCATAGGTTAAACCATTGATCCTATCTACAAATTCTTTTTCCCTGCTTCCTGCAAAAACTAAATGTGTATGAGAATCGCACCAAGAAGGAAAAACAAATCCATGTTCGACATCATGAGTTTTTACATTTAGATTTGGGCAATCTTTCATTTCTCCAAAATCTATAATAATTCCTTTATCAATTAATAAAAAAGCATTATTGATAATGGGTAAATGACTCATCGCACTGCCCTTTTTAACAGGACAATGCGATGAATAAGTTTGTACTAAAGAATGAATATTTCGAATTAATAACATTATAAATTATTGCATAAATTCAAGATTTTTAATTAGTCCAGAAGAACCTTTTCTTTTCATGTATTCTTTGTAGTCATGTGCTTTTGTTCTTGTAGTAAATTCTCCTACTAAAACTTTATAAATGGTTCTACCATTTTTAGCCCCAATAAAAACAATGATAGGAGTACTAGGAAATACTTTTTGAAGTTTATATACTTCTCTCAAAACATTACCATATTCTCCAAAAGCTCCTACTTGAACACTATATCCTTTGCTTGGCTGACGCTGTACTGTAAATCTAAATAAACCTTCTTGTAAATTATTAGGCTTAGGTTTACTGGTAGTTGTTGTTGTACTTGGAGGAGTTGTAGGTTTAGGAGGCTTTACTGTAGGAGGTTTAGGAACATCAGGAACTGATGGCTTAGGACTCACTGGCTCATCAATTACAGGTTTTGAAGGTTCTTCAATTACAGGAGGAGCAGGACTTGCTATACTTGCAGGTTTTGAACAAATATTAGATGGTATAAAATTCTTTTGAAGAAATGCACTTAATTTTGAAGGAACTAAACCTTCTTCCTTTCTTTCTATTTCTTTTCCTTCGCAATTCATTACTAAAAGAGTAGGTAATAAATTGATATTATACTGATTTTTATATGCAAAACCATCAAAATCATCTATATTAATTTTAATAGGAATGAATTTATCATCCATATATTCTGCTAAGTTAGAATCAGTGAAAGTATATTCATCCATTAATTGACAAGGAGCACACCAGCTGGCATAAAAATCTACAAAGACTAATTTTCCTTCTTTTTTTGCTTTTTCAAGTGCAGAAGTTAATGTTCCAGTATAAAAATTTACTTTATCTGGAGTTTTTTTAGGTGAACTTGCACCTAAAAAAATTGGAAGAAAAAGAATTAAAATGAATCGTTTCATGCCCCATTAGTTTTATTCTGAAGAATTAAAATGTTAAAGATAAATTTAATTTATTTTAAAGTACTAAATTTATTAGTACAATTTACATATGTATTTTTTTTATCAAATATAGTACCGATTTTTATTACTTTTAATATTCTTTCTTTTAAGTAGCTCGAAAAATGTCTTCATCTATAAATGAATCATTTTTTAGATAGTATAAATACAACTTTTAAATATATAAATTATTGTCACTTTATCTCTAAAAATGTTTTTTAAAAAGAATAATTAACTTATTTTAAATCTTTTTAATCTTTTAAAAAGTTATATTATTGAACTTGTTTAAAAACTGGTTGATTCATTTTTTATAACTTTATCTTTCAAACTTAGCAAAGCTAAAATATTGATTATAAAATAAATGACATTAAAAGAATTTAAAGAAATACAGCCAACAATCCCTAAACAGCCAGGAGTCTATCGTTTTTTAGATGAAGAAAAAACGATTTTATATATTGGTAAAGCTAAAGTTTTACGGAATAGAGTCTCTAGTTATTTTTCTAAACATGGCGATGGAAGAGCTAAAGTAAAAACATTAATTAAAAATGCAGCAAGTATTGAATATACCATTGTTGATACAGAACAAGATGCTCTTTTACTAGAATGTACACTCATTAAAAAATATCAACCTCGTTATAATGCCATGTTAAAAGATGGTAAAAAATATTCATACATCTGTATTAAAAAAGAACGATTCCCAAGGGTATTTTTAACAAGAAATATTATTAAAGATGGTTCTACTTATTTTGGGCCTTATACTTCTAAATGGAGGGTGGAAATTATTATAGATCTCATTCGAAAATTATTTAAAATAAGAACTTGTAGTTTTAATTTATCTGAACAAAATATTCAGAATAAGAAATTTAAAGTATGTTTAGAATATCATATTAAAAATTGTGAAGGCCCTTGTGAAAACCTAGAAACAGAACAACATTATATAGAAAAGATCCATCAAATTAAAAATGTATTACGAGGTAATTTTGGAGAAGTCAAAAAGCATTTAAAAATAAAAATGGAGCGTTTTGCTGAAAATTTACAGTTTGAACATGCTCAAGATATCAAAAATAAATTAATTGCTTTTGAAGATTATCAAGGAAAATCAACAGTTGTTAGTATTACTATAAAAGATGTTGATGTTTTTTCTATAGCCAAGGATGATACAATGGCATATATCAATTATTTGAAAGTTGTAAACGGTGCTTTAATTAATATTTTTACTCAAGAAATGACTTTAAATTTAGATAATGAAGAGAAAGAAGATTTATTAGCTTTTACCATTCCTTTATTGAGAGAAAAATTTAATAGCATTGCCCCTGAAATTATAGTACCTTTTGAAATTCCTTTATTAGAAAATAATATTACTTTGACAATTCCTAAAATAGGGGATAAGAAAAAATTATTAGATCTTTCTACTAAAAATGTAATTTATTATAAAAATCAAAAATTAAAAGAAATTGCTTCAAAAGAAAGAAAACAAACTTCTTCAGAAAGAATTTTAAATACAATGAAAGAAGATTTGCAAATGGATTCTTTGCCCTTGCATATTGAATGTTTTGATAATTCTAATTTACAAGGTTCTCATCCTGTTGCGAGTTGTGTTGTTTTTAAAAATGCAAAGCCTTCTAAAAAAGATTATAGACATTTTAATATTAAAACTGTTGAAGGACCTAATGATTTTGCTTCAATGGAAGAAATTGTTTTTCGTAGATATAGCCGTTTATTAAAAGAAGAAAAATCACTGCCTCAATTGGTTATTATAGATGGAGGAAAAGGACAATTATCTTCAGCAATGAAAAGTATAAAAAAATTAGAGTTAGAAGATAAAATTACTGTAATTGGAATTGCTAAAAAATTAGAAGAAATATTTTTTCCTAGCGATCCTGTTCCTTTATATATCAATAAAAAATCTGAATCATTGAAAGTAATTCAACAAGCAAGAAACGAAGCGCATCGTTTTGCAATTACTTTCCATAGGAATAAAAGATCTAAAAGTTTTATTCAATCTCAATTGACTGAAATAAAGGGAGTAGGAAAAATATCTGTAAAAAAATTATTGAAGGAATTCAAATCTGTTAAAAAAATTCAAGAAGCTTCTTTTGAAGAAATTGAAGCAGTTGTTGGAACATCTATTGCTCATAAAATCATAAAACAATTTGAGGAAATATCTACAAAAGAAAAATAATAATGTAGATTTTATTAAAATTACAAGTATTTAAAAATATTTTTAGACTAATCTAAAAATATTTTTTATCTTAGCCCCCATGATTTCGCAAACAGAAGAAAATTATTTAAAAGCTATTTATCAATTATCGCAAAAAAATGATACGCCGATAAGTACAAATGCTATTGCTAAGCAAATGCAAACAGCAGCTTCTTCTGTTACCGATATGGTTAAAAGATTATCATCAAAAGAGCTCATTCATTATCAAAGTCACAAAGGCTCTACACTAACTGAAAAAGGAAACATTATTGCTTGTAATTTAATTCGTAAGCATCGTTTATGGGAATGTTTTTTATTTGATACTCTCAATTTTACATGGGATGAAGTTCATGATATTGCAGAGCAATTAGAACACATTCAGTCTAATGAATTAATTGATCGTTTAGATCGATTTTTGGGTTATCCAAAATTTGATCCACACGGAGATCCTATTCCTGATAAAGATGGTAATTTTGTAGTTAGAGAACAATATCCTCTATCCGAATTATCTGAAAAAGAAAAAGGAACAATTGTAGGTATTAGGGAGCATACCAAATCTTTTTTAGCCTATTTAGAACAATTTAATTTATTATTAGGACAACACATTGAAGTGCTTAAAATATTTAATTATGATCAATCTGTAAAAATTAGGATTGGGGAACATGAAATTCATACTGTCACTCAAAAAATTGCAAATAATTTATTCATAAAAAAAGACTAAAATTATTATTCAATGAGATATTTATTATTCATCGTTTTATTATTCAATACATTAATTCTACACGCACAAAAAAAGCCAATTGTTGTAGGAACAACTTCTATGATTACTGATATGGCACAAAATATTTTTGGTGATAAAGCAGAAGTCGTATGTCTTGTTCCAGTAGGAGGAGATCCTCATTTACATGAACCTACTGCCAAAGATGCAAAACTCATATATAGTGCTCAAGTGGTTTTAAAAAATGGTCTTTCTTTAGAAGGTTGGCTAGATAAATTAATTGAGAATTCAGGAACAAAAGCTGATGTTGTTATAACAACAAAAGGAATTGATGCTATTAGAAGTGCTGAATATAATGCACCAGATCCTCATGCATGGATGGATGCTGCAAATGGGGTTATTTATTCTCAAAATATTTTAGAAGCTGCAAAAAAATTAATTCCAGCAGATAGTACTTATTTTAATGAAAATTTTGAAAAATATAAAACAGAAATTCAAAAAATGGATGCTTATATCCAAGCAGAAATTCAAAAAATTCCTAATGAGAAACGCATCTTAATTACTTCTCATGATGCTTTTCAATATTATGGAAAAAAATATGGTATTCAATTAGAATCTACATTAGGTACATCAACAGATGCAGATGTACAAACTTCTGATATTATTCAATTACAAAAATTAATACAAGAAAAAAATATTCCTGCCATCTTTGCTGAAACAACAATTAATCCTAAATTAATTAAGCAAATTGCAAAAGATAATAATGTCATTCTTGGGGGAAAATTATTTGCAGATTCTCTAGGAGAGCCTAATACTTCTGAAGGAACTTATTTAGGTATGATGAGGTACAATACCAATACTATTGTTTCCAATTTATTGAAAGAAAAATCTAAAGAAGCTACTGCGGCAACTAAAGAAGAAGCCTCAAATTTTAATATGGTTTATTTATTAATAGGAGCTATTTTATTATTAATTGCTGTTTTTATAGGGCTTCGCAAAAAAAATAATTCATAATTTGGATACGAGTATCTCCATAAAAAACTTAAATGTTTCCTATGACGAAAAAATCGTTCTATCTGATATTAATATTGAGATAGAAGCTGGAAAAATTTATGGTATTGTTGGGCCTAATGGAGCAGGGAAATCTACATTATTTAAATCTATTCTAGGCTTATTAGATTCTCATTCAGGAGAAATTCTTATTGAAAATAAAAAAATAGATAATATTAGAAAAAAATTGGCCTATGTTCCTCAAAGAGATGATGTAAATTGGGATTTTCCTGCTACAGTTTTAGACGTTGTTATGATGGGAAGGTATCCCCATAAAAAGTTATTAGAATCTATGAATTCTCATGATATTGCTATAGCAAATCAAGCTCTAGAAGATGTTCAAATCACATCATTTAAAAATCGACAAATCGGCGAACTTTCAGGAGGACAACAACAACGTGTTTTTATTGCAAGAGCTCTTTGTCAAGAAGCACAAATTTTATTTTTAGATGAACCTTTTGTAGGTGTAGATATTAAAACAGAAGAAAGAATCATTCAAATTCTAAAACGTTTGGCTCAAGAAGGAAAAACTATATTAGTCATCCATCACGATTTATCTAAAGTAAAAGAATATTTTGATCGTATTCTTTTATTAGACAAACATCTTATTGCTTTTGGCGATGTGAATACTACATTTACTAAAGAAAATGTAGATAAAACCTATGGCGGAAAACTTCCTTTTTTTGAATAGAAACCTATCTATATAAAACGCTTTTTAAGAAATTAATAGGGTACTACAGAAAAACTTATTGCGATTACGTGGAATTCTGAATCACAATCTTTTTGGTTCACTAGAGATTATTCCCCATAAATGATTTTGATAAAAGTCTCATAATATTTTACTAAACTATTTTCAAAATTTGGAACG
>JAHDII010000044.1:0-2784 GCA_020630895.1 Saprospiraceae bacterium | reverse complement strand
TTTTTTTATTGTAAAATTTACTAATCAAATAAAGCTGCGAATAGTTATTTTTTATTCTTTATGCTTTCAAGAAATTTTAATAATTCAATTTCATCAAAAAACAAAACTTCACGAGGTTTAGAACCATTTGCTGCTCCAACAATTCCAAAAGCTTCTAATTGATCCATAATTCTACCTGCACGATTATATCCTAACTTCATGGTTCGTTGTAGCATAGAAGTTGAACCAGATTGTTTTTGTACGACCATACGAGCAGCATCTTCAAATAATTCATCTAATTCTGATAATTTTAATCCTGATGCTCCTTGCTGTTCATCATCACCATGAAATTCTGGAAGAAAATATGGCTCAGGATAACCTTGTTGTTCAGAAATAAAATCAATCACTTTTTCTACTTCAGGAGTATCTACAAAAGCACATTGTAAACGAACTAAATCAGAACCTACAGAAAGTAACATATCTCCTTGTCCAATTAATTGATCTGCACCACCAGTGTCCAAAATCGTTCTGGAATCAATTTTAGAAGTAACTTTAAATGCAATTCTAGCAGGGAAGTTAGCTTTAATTACCCCTGTAATAATATTTACAGAAGGTCTTTGTGTAGCAATAATTAAATGAATTCCTACTGCACGAGCTAATTGAGCTAAACGACCAATCGGTAATTCTACTTCTTTTCCAGCAGTCATAATAAGATCTGCAAACTCATCAATAACAAGAACAATATAAGGTAAAAATTTATGTCCTTTTAAAGGATTTAATCTTCGATCAACAAATTTTTTATTGTACTCTCTTAAATTTCTAGTATGTGCTTTTTTCAACAAATCATAACGTTGATCCATCTCGATACACAGAGAATTCAAAACATGGACAACTTTATTAGTTTCAGTAGTAATAGGTTCATCTTCGCCAGGAAGATAACTTAAAAAGTGGTTTTCTATTTTTGAATAAGGAAATAATTCTACTTTTTTAGGATCTATTAAAACAAATTTTACCTGACTGGGATGTTTTTTATATAATAAAGACATCAGAACCGTATTAATTCCTACCGATTTTCCTTGCCCTGTTGCACCTGCTATAAGAAGGTGAGGCATTTTAGCTAAATCTGCTACAAAAACTTCATTTGAAATCGTTTTACCTAAAGCAATAGGTAAATCCATTTTTGCATATTTGAATTTTTCAGATTTTAAAACCTCTTTTAAAGATACAATTTGCTTATGTTTATTAGGAACTTCTATACCAATAGTTCCTTTACCTGGAATAGGAGCAATAATACGAATTCCCAAAGCAGCTAAACTTAAAGCAATATCATCTTCTAAATTTTTAATTTTAGAAATACGAACCCCTGCTGCAGGAACAATTTCATAAAGTGTAACAGTAGGTCCAATTGTTGCTTTAATTTTTGTAATTTCTATTTTATAATTTAATAAGGTTTCAATGATTTGATCCTTATTTTGTTCTAATTCGGCTCTATCAATTTCTACTTTTTGATCACTATAATCTTCTAATAAAGCTAAAACTGGATGTTCATATAATGATAATTCTAAAGTAGGGTCATAAGGTTCACTATGGCGTTTATTTTCTTCCTGAACAGATAAAGGTGCTTGAGGAATAGGGTTCGCATTTGCATTATTAAGAGGGGTTTCTATTTCTAAATCTCCTTCTCCTTTTTTAAGACTCTCCTTTTTTTCTGGTTTCGCATTTTTATCAACTAATTCAAATTTGAGTTGCTCGCCCTTATCAATAGGATCAGAAGGCTTTAAATTTTGGTCATTATGAGATTCCCCTTTATCAGCATCAAAATTATCTTTAAAATTGGGCTTTAGTGTTTCTACTTCAGTATCTGCATTAACTTTAGAAGCTACTTTTTCTAGAGGATTTATAACTTTCTTTTTTCCAAAAATAAGTTCTTTAAAAAATGTAGTCGTTCTATATTTTATATTTTCAAAAGTAAGTTCGTTAACAGAAGGATTAAAATTCCATATAAAAAGAAGGACTAAAAATAATACAAACAAAACAATTGTTCCAGCTTTGCCGACAAAACTAGTTAGCCAACCACTTATACCTTCTCCAACAGCTCCTCCCCAAGAAAATTCAGCATTAGGACCTGCAAGAAATTCAAAAACTACAGAAAGTAACATTGTAATTAAAAGCAAGTTTCTTAAAGCTCTCCAAACTTTCATAAATGGAGTTCTCTTAATTGCTGCTAATCCCGAAATAGTTAATAGTAAAATAAACAGATAAGAAGGTAATCCAAAAAGCCACTTAAAGAAAAAATTAGAAATTAAGGCTCCTAACCTTCCTAACCAATTATCTACTTCTTTTCCTGATGTCATTAAAAACTCCCAAGAAGTTCCTGAAAGATAGTGCATATCATGTCTCCATGTAAACAAGTAAGAAGTAAATGCAATAAAAAGATATATAGCGAAAAACAATAAAAGAACACCAAATAGTTTGGGGATTCGTTCATCATTAATTCCCATTTTAAAAGAGAGTTGTCGCTTTTTCTTTCTCCGCTTTGTAGCCATTTTGATTTTTACTATAAGTATGTTTTTAATATAAAATGCAAAAATATATATAATATAGCATAAATTGCGAACAAAGTGCAAACAAATTGCGAATATATTATTGAGAAATAAAAAAAAACACTATGAAAAGTAGTTGTCTTTGATAAATCAAATTTTTATCTTGCGGTATCTTTTTTTTAATCATCCAAATGAAAAATTTATACACTTTTATTTTTGAGTTTCAAGGAGGAACTTTTATTTCTCAAGTAAATGCTTCTAC
>JAHDII010000043.1 GCA_020630895.1 Saprospiraceae bacterium | reverse complement strand
CCCGTGTTACCAGGATGAAAACCTGGCGTCCTAACCCCTAGACGAACGGACCATATCAATAAATGAACTATTATTTAAACAATTAAGTTCAAAAAATACTTTTCTTTTAAAAGCAGGGCAAATATACAATGTTTTTTATAAAATAAAAACCCTAAATGATTACTTTTATCTATCTATTTTTATTTTTTCATAAAATATGAATGATAATCAATAACTTCAGTATATTTCGGATACATAAAGACAATGATATTAAGTATTTTTAAATATCTTTAACCAAGACGAATTTATTTCATTTACAATCTTATCATGAAAAAAATATTAATTCTACCCATTTTTTTGTTACTTACATTTTATAGTATAGCTCAAATTTCTGATGATTTTTCAGATGGTGATTTTACAAATAACCCTGAATGGTTGGGAAATACCAATCGCTTTCAAATCAATACGAACGAGCTACAACTGAATGATGTCAATTATGAATCTCCTGTTTCAAATTTGTATATTTTAGCTCCTACACAAGGTTTAGCTACTTGGGAATTTTATGTTCGGTTAGATTTTAATCCTTCAGCGAGTAATTATACTAGAATATATTTGAATGCAGATCAACCAGATTTTGCAGGTTCTTTGAATGGTTATTTTGTATTGGTTGGAGGAACAGATGATGTAGTAGAATTAAGAAGTCAAACAGGAACATCTACTACTGCTGTTATCAGTAGTGCAGTGGGGACAGTTGCTACAACACCAGCAATAAAAGTTAGAGTAACTAGGGATGCTACTAATAATTGGGAATTATTAGTAGATTATGCAGGAGGAACTAATTTTGTTTCTCAAGGAACAGCAACAGATGCTACTCATCCTCAAGGAACATATTTTGGTGTAAGATGTAATTATACAACTACCCGGAAAGATAAATTTTTCTTTGATGATTTTTATGTCAATCCTATCTTTACAGATAATATACCTCCTACAATCAATAGTATAGAAGTCATTTCAGATAACCAGATCTTAGTTGTTTTTGATGAACCTTTAGATCCTACATCAGCAGGAAATGCAGGAAATTTTTCTATTTCAGGAGGAATTAGTATTGCAACAGCAGCTTTAGATCCATCAAATCCTTCCGCTGTAATTTTAGATTTATCTACACCTTTAACAAATCTTAGCAGTTATGATGTTACTTCAACAGTATCAGATATATCTGGTAATGCTTCAACAGGAACTACACAGAGTTTTACTTATGCAGTAGGAGAAGCAGCCATTCCTTTTGATATACTAATTAATGAATTTATGGCTGATCCAAGCCCAGTAGTGGGATTGCCAGATGCTGAATTTGTAGAATTATATAATAGAACTACTTCTAAAGTATTTGATTTAGCAGATTATGAATTATCAAGTGGTTCTACTCCTCAAGCCATGCCTGAATATTTATTATTACCAGGAGAATATGTAGTTATCACAGATGATTCCAATCTCTCATTATTTACAGCCCAAGGGATTACAAATGTAGTAGCAGTTTCTAGTTTTAATGCTTTAACTAATGGAGGGGATAATATTACGATTGTAGATTTAGGAGGAACGATTATTAATAGTGTAGATTATGATGATGCTTGGTATCAAGATGCAATTAAAGATGATGGTGGTTGGACTTTAGAACTAATTAATCCAGAAAATTTATGTGTTGTTCCTTCAGACAATTGGATTGCATCTAATGATGTTTTAGGAGGAACTCCTGGAACTCAAAATTCAGTTTATGATATTTCAAACACAGTCAATTTGCAATTGAGCAGTGCTTCGGTTGATGAAAATGGAATGATTACAGTTACTTTTTCTAATACAGTAGATCCTACATCTGCAATGGATATGACTAATTATACAGTTGATAATGGAATAGGAAATCCTTCTTCAGTTAATTTAGTAGCTCCTAATGTTGTAGAACTTACTTTTGGAACATCATTTGGATTTAATATTTTATATACCTTAACTGCAACAGATATTAGTGATTGTGTATCTATAAATACAATAGATCTTAATA
Organism: Saprospiraceae bacterium; assembly: GCA_020630895.1. Classification (GTDB taxonomy): domain Bacteria; phylum Bacteroidota; class Bacteroidia; order Chitinophagales; family Saprospiraceae; genus JAHDCE01. Next base: position 14,948 of record JAHDII010000043.1, on the reverse strand, counting down.
ATAATTCTGCTACGTTTCAGTTGTATGAACCCGCAGCACAATATGATATTATTATTAATGAATTATTACCAGATCCATCGCCTGCTTTAGGGCTTCCTGAAGTGGAATTTGTAGAAATTTATAATAGAAGTGATAAAACGATTAATTTAGAAAACTTTACTTTTTGGAGTGGAACAAGTTCTTCAGATCCTCTTCCTGCGGTAATATTAGAACCAGGAGATTATATTGTAGTTTATAAAGATACTCCAGGTGTTAATTTTAACGATTTTGGACCGAGTATAGCTTTAGAAAGTATGGTAAGTATGTCAAATAGTGGCGATGATATTTCTTTACAATCTAATTTAGGAACTGTAATAGATGCTGTAGAATATAATATTTCTTGGTATAATGATACAAGCAAAGATGATGGAGGTTGGACTTTAGAAAGAATCAATCCTTCTGCTCCTTGTGATGGTGCTGAAAATTGGTCTGCTTCTACTAGTCTTTTTGGAGGAACACCTAGCCAAGTCAATTCTATTGTAGATGATCAGGTAGATGATAATTTCCCAGATATTATTTCTGCTTTTCCTACAGATCCAATGACCATTACTGCATTTTTTACAGAAGCTTTAGATCCTATAACAGCATCGAATGCGAATTCTTATTCAATAGATGGCAATATAGATATTGCCTCAGTTTCTATTAATGCTCCTGAAAATAATTCTGTAACAATAATATTGAATACCTCATTAATTCCAAGTACGGTGTATCAATTAACGATAGCAAGTGCAGTAACAGATTGTATAGGAAATCCTTTTGGAATGAATAATACCGTTTCTTTTGCTTTACCAGAAGAAATAGAAGAAGGAGACGTTGTTATTAATGAAATTTTGGCGGATCCTTTAGTAGGAGGAGTTGATTTTCTTGAATTATATAATAATTCTAATAAGATTGTGAATATAGGAGATTTGAATATTATTAATGATGTTGCAGGAAGTGCTAGTGCTAATATTGAAGTAGATTATTTATTATTCCCTCAGTCTTATGTTGTACTAACAGAAAATCCTGCGGATATTATAGAAAAATATAATGTTCCTAATCCCGATTTATTATTACAAAATGATCTACCCACTTTTTCTGCTGATGAGGGAAATGTAACATTATTTACTCTAGGACGCATTATTGATAAATTAGATTATAATGAGAATTTTCATTTTGAATTAATAGATGAAACCAAGGGCGTTTCTTTAGAAAGGATTGATTTTGATGAATTTACTAATAGTCGTTCTAATTGGCATTCTGCTGCTTCATCAGTAGGATATGCAACACCAACTTATCAAAACTCTCAATATATTGCAGGTGCTGCAAGTGATGATATTTTTACTTTTGCAGATAATACATTTTCTCCAGATAGTGATGGATATAAAGATATTTTACGTCTAGATTATTTAGTACCTACAACAGGATATACTGTTAATATTAAAGTCTATGATGCTAAGGGACGCATGGTTAAAGATTTAGTGGAAAATGAATTATTGGCTGCTAATGGTTTTTATCAATGGGATGGTACCAATGATAATGGTGAAAAAGCAAGAGTAGGAATTTATATTTTATGGATCGAATTATTTGATACCAATGGAAATGTAGATATTTATAAAAAAACTTGTGTTTTAGCAGGGCAGTTTTAAAATATCATTTAATAATATGCATGAAAAAAATCCATTTATTAAAGATTATGATTTTGATCTTTTAATTCAAGAATATAGTCTTTTAAAGGATTTTGTTTTTATCAATCAATATGGGAATCAAACGATAAAGTTTGCTGATGAAAAAGCAGTTAAAGCTTTAAATAGTGCTTTGCTTAAAGTTCATTATGGTATTGTATGGGATATTCCTAAAAATAATTTATGTCCTCCTATTCCTGGACGTTTAGATTACTTATTATATATAGCAGATTTGGTAGATAAAGAAAATATCTGTTTATTAGATATTGGAACAGGAGCTAATTTGATTTATCCTATTTTAGCGACTTGCCATTTGAATTGGAAATGTGTAGCTAGTGAAGTAGAAATGAGTTCTCTTAAAAATGCACAAAAAATTATTGATGATAATTCTATTTTAAAAACGATAGAATTAAGACATCAAAAAAATAAAAATCATATTTTGAATCAAGTGATTCAAAAAAAAGATGTATTTGATGTTGTTGTATGTAATCCTCCTTTTCATAAAAGCCAAGGTGATGCAAAGAAAAGGAATCAACGCAAGGTTAAAAATTTAAAACTTGAAGGAGAAAATACACTCAATTTTGGAGGTCGTTCTAATGAATTATGGTATAAAGGAGGAGAAGAAGCTTTTGTGAAAAAAATGATTGAAGAAAGTGTTGTATTCAAAAATCAAGTAGATTGGTTTACTTCTTTAATATCTAAAAAAGATAACTTAAAGCATATAAAAAGAGCTATTCGAAAAATATCTCCCTCAGAATTTAAGATAGTAGAAATGGGGCAGGGGAATAAAAAAAGTCGTTTTGTTGCTTGGACTTTTCAATAAAAATAAGACATCCCGAATTTTAATCACTAAAATTCGGGATGAACTCTTGTTTTAATAAAATTTATTGCTTTATAATCGTTTTTCTATAAGAACCTAGAGCAGTTTTAAGAACAACAAAATAAGTGCCACTGCTCAATGATGAAACATCAATTGTTTTATTTTGTAATCCAGCTTGTCTTTTTCCTAAGTCTTCTATAATTAGTTCTTTTCCTGTAACATCATGAATCACTAAAGTCATATCAACTGTTTCATGATTAAAAAATTGTAAATAAATATCGTTACTTGCAGGATTTGGATGTACTCCAACAAAAGCAAGTTCATTCAAATTATGATTCGGAGTCATAGGAGCGGAACGAGGATCTTCAGGTGCATAAATAGCAAAAATACTTGGTTTTGGATCACTTGGAGCATTCGCTTCTTGAAGGTGTCGAGTACCATCATTGGTAAACCAAGAATTGGCATGACTATCTGTAGTTGTAGCATCTGTAACACTTCCAATAAAGTACCAATCTCCTTGACATCTTGTATTATTAATATCTAAAATAAGATAACCTCTATTATCCAAATTTGCCCATTTGATATGAGTATTAAAAGGCAAAATTAAATTTTCTAAACCTGGTAAGGGTAAACCTGGAGAAGTAACACTAGTTGTAACAAATTCTACTCCAGCAGAATTAGCGCCAGTATCTTCATCATAACCATCCATAGGTAAATCATTCGCCCATGATGTATGAATATCTCCAGTAAGTACTACCATATTGGGTACATTATTATTAATAACAGTATTGTATAAATTATCTCTTTCAGCTTGATAGCCATCCCATTGGTCATCATTAACAGGATTTCCAAAAACTTCTAGTGGAGCCACCATAACTTGATTTCCTAGTACTTGCCATTTTGCAGAAGAATTAATCAGTTCATTTTGTAACCAAGTAGTTTGATTCGCTCCTAGAATCGTTCTATTAGGATCGGAACTATCACCTCCTTGTTCATCTCTACCATAAATACGAGTATCTAATACGAATAAATCCATTAGATTTCCATAAGATAATTTTCTATAAATTCTTTCAGAATCATTCATGTCTGGAGTTCGAATGGGCATCCATTCATTATAAACTTGGATAGAAGCAGATTTTCTTTCAAACCAATCTCCTTCGCCTTGTCCTGGATTATGGTTTTCTGCTCCTCCATACCAAGCATTATTTGCTGATTCGTGATCATCCCAAGTCGATATAATAGGATATTGTTGGTGTAATCTTCTTAAATGAGGATCTAGTTTGTAATAACTATGACGCATTCTATAATCAGAAATAGTTAAAATTTCTTGAGATGGCTCTAATTCTCTTACATCGCCAAATTCTCCATCTCCATATTCATAAATATAATCTCCAAGATGAATAACAGCATCAATATCATTTCTATCCACTAATTTATCATAAACATGAAAAAATCCATGAGCAAAATTAGAACAAGAAACGACTGCAAAACGTAAAGAATCTATATTGCCACTTGGAGCAGTTTTAGTTCTTCCTCGTAATGAATATTTTTCTTGGCTATAAAAATCATAATAATAGGTAGTGTAAGGGTCTAAATTTTGGACATCTATTTTTACTGTAAAATCACTTTCTCCATCTGTTATTACCCAACCTTGATCGACAATATCTGTCATTCCAGTATCTCTTGCGAGAGTCCATTGAATATTTGCAAGAAGAGAATCTGTAGAAATACGAGTCCATAAAATAACGGAGCTTTCTGTAGGGTCACCAGAAGCAACACCATGATAAAAAGGTTCTAAAGTTTCAAATTCTCCAAAGCGATTGCTATCGTAAAACGAAGCATTTTTTTGAGCTAATAATGCTGTGGAAAATAAAAGATAAAATAAGAGCGTAGTAAATTGTTTCATTATAATAAAATTGAAAGATGATAATATGAATGATCAAAAATACTACTAATACTATATATTCTTCTAATTATAATAGTATAAAATATATTATGTGCCAATTAAGCAACATCAATAAATGAAAAATAATGATTACACCTTAATATTATCAAACTTCTTTAATAGTTTTAAACAATCAGCTAAGCTATCTTTCCAATGAGGAATTTCTAGTTGGAATGTTTTTTTAATTTTTGATTTATCTAAAACACTAAAAGAAGGCCTTTGAGCAGGAGTAGGGTATTGTTTTGATAAAATAGGATTGACTTTACATTCTACTTTATTAATTCTGAATATTTCTAATGTAAAATCATACCAAGAAGTAACTCCTTCATTACTGAAATTAAAAATACCATATTGAGGTTCATTTTGGGTATTATATTTCATGATTTCAAAAATGGCTAAGGCAATATCTTTAGCATGGGTGGGTGTTCCTATTTGATCATAAACAATATTGAGTTCATCTTTTTCTTTACCCAAACGAAGCATTGTTTTTACAAAATTATGAGCATGCATAGAATATACCCAAGAAGTACGGATTACAATTGTTTTATCATTATAACTTTTTGCAGCAAAATCTCCTTGTAATTTTGTGGAAGCATATACTCCTTTAGGCGTAGTAGGATCATTTTCTAAAATAGGACGATTCACTTCATTATGATATACATAATCTGAAGAAATATGAATCAAAGTAATATCATTAGCAGAACAAGCTTGAGCAATATTTTGAACTCCTATAACATTGACTTCTCTAGCTAAATCGGGTAATTCTTCTGCTTTATCTACGGCAGTATAAGCTGCACAATTGATACAGAAATCATAATCTTTTCCATTGATATGAGCATCTACTTGTTTTTTTTGAGTAATATCTAAATTTTCAAAAGAAGTAAATGCAAAATTTGCATCTTTCCAAGAGTTGGAAAGTCGCTTAATTTCAGACCCTAATTGTCCTTCTCCTCCTATAACTAGTACATTCATTTTCTTACTATGTGTTCTATATCTTTTTTTAGAAAGACAAAGTTATTAATAACATTGAATTTACTGAGTGAATCTTGTTAAATTTTAAAAATAAATTTATTATAAAATCTATTGAGCAAACGCTATTGTGAGCATACTTATTTTTAAAGAAGGTTCTTTTTCTAATAAAGTATTAGCACAAGCTTCTAGAGTTGCACCTGTAGTTAATACATCATCAATTAATAAAATATGTTGATTTTTAAGAACTTGTGCTTCTTGAACTTCAAAAGCATTTTTAACATTTTCAATTCTTGAAATTCTAGTTTTTTGAGTTTGGGAAGTGGTATATTCTTTTCTTAATAAAAATTGAGTTTTAAGAGGGATTTGTAATACTTGACTCAATCCTTTTCCAAAAGCTTCACTTTGATTATATCCTCTTTGGTGTAATTTAATAGGATGTAAAGGAACAGGAATAATCATATCTATTTGAGGAAATAAAGGGCTATCTTTTAAGACAGCAGCATATTGTTTTCCTATAAAGATTCCAATTTGTGTTTTGCTTTTATATTTTAAATGATGAATGAGCTTTTTTACTTTTTTGCTAGAACTAAAATAATATCGGGCAGCACCAAATTGTATAGGAACTCTACCATAAAAAATATTAGTAAATTCATTATCTTTTAAAAGATGATGTTCTGTTAGAGGTAAATCTTGTTCACAACTCAAACAAATAAGATCTTTTTTATGAGCCAGTTGATTTTGGCAAGAAAGGCACAATCTAGGATATAGGAGTGCTACAAAATCGTTGATAATAGAATATCGTTTTTTTCTAATATTCATAATTTAAAAAACTAGTAATGATGCCTGAATCCATCCTGCTCCCATTCCAAGTAACGCACCAATAATAATTAACTTCCATTCGTCTTCTTTAAAAGCAGGACGCATAAATCCTAGAAATTCATCTGCTGGTAGATTAGCCATTTTGTCTGCTACGGTATCTTCAATATCTAATGCATTTTCTGCATAATCAAAAACATCTGTAATAGATTTGGGTAATTCTTTTGTAAAAGTATGAATCGCCATTTGTTTGATATTTTGATAAGTGCTTGTTCCTGTAGCAATTTGTATTAAAGAACGATTCAATCCTGCTGTTTTATCAATAACATCATTAACGCTTCTTTCTACCAATTCAATAATTTTTTCTGTTGCATGTCCATGAATAATATTATCAAAAATATTTTTCATCGTAAATAATCTTCTAGACAATACTTTTCCAAATTCTTTAGAAACTTCTTTTTGTCGTTTCATTAATAATCCTTGAAAAGTGATAGGTCCAATTTTAATAGGATTTTCAGGTTGGAAAATCATTTTGAGAGCTATAGCATTAGTTAAATATCCAACAATTAAACCAGCGATAGGAAGCGTAACCCAAGCCCAAGAATATCCTTGAATAAAATACCACATGACCATTTGTAATAATCCAAAAAGGAAACCAAAATAAAAACCTGATTTTTCAATAAACTTGAATTCTTGTTCACCACAACGAATAAATAATTCGTTCATAATACCTCTATCATTATCTATTTCTTCAAGGACCATTGCTTTAACATCCCATAAATCAATAATATCATTTTTAATTTCTTCCATCATTCCTTCAACAGCCTTAGGAAATTCATCAATTGCTTGTTGAATAATTTTTTCTTTTCTATTTTTTGGAAGTGTTTTCCAAAGGATAGGCAAATTTTCTTTCATTGCCTTTTCCATGATTTCTCTCGATAAAGTTCTTACATTAGATTCTAATTCTTCAGCTATTCTATTAGGATTTAATCGATTAAAAATTTCCTTAATATCAATTAAATGTTCTAATATCATATCAGAAGAAATACTTGCCATCTTGGTAGCTTTTAAAGGAATAATTCCTTGCCACCCCAAACGCATCCAAGGTTTTTTATCACTAATAATATATCCTTTAAATTGAACAGGGTAAAAGGTCATATAAATGGCTAGTTTATTAGTTAACCAACCAATAATCGCAGCAGAAACAGGAATAATTAAATAAATAAGCCAAGGAGAAATACTTGGCCATGCTTCTAATATAAATGTTTTGATTCCCTCCATTTGTTGTTTTAGACAAAGTGGTTTAGTCCCATCTAAACGCTAAAATACAGAATTAATTTGTAATTAAGGCATATTTAATCTATTTCCACAATAGAGGATTGTCCTTTAGAAAAATCTTTACAAGTCCATTCCCATGTTTCATGTAATCTAATTTTTTTATTAGGAAGAATTTCAGGAACAGAAATACATTTGCCCGTCATTATTTCATTATCTATATTAATATGTTGATAGGAAAATTTTAAATATCCATTATCTAAAATAATACCTGTTAATGTTCCAAAGCGAATATTTTTTCCTTGATACGTCGCCCAAATAATATTATTTTTTTGTCGATAATGGAATAATGTAGAATTTTCTACTTCTCCATTTTCTGTGTTCGATTCTGCTCGAAATATTTTATTATGATAATTGATAATAGTTTCCATGATTTAAAATTATTAAAAAACAATGTCTTATTCAAGACAAGAAATCTTTAAAAAAATATTCTACCTTTACCCTTGATGTTCAATCGACCAAAAATAGATGTGATTATCCCTGCGTTTAATGAAGAAAATGCAATAGGGAATGTACTCAAAGATATTCCATCTGATTGGGTAAGAGAAGTCATTGTTTGTAATAATCTAAGTACAGATGCAACGGTTAAAGTAGCTCAATCACAAGGAGCTACAGTAGTAGATGCACCGATTAAGGGATATGGAAATGCTTGTTTATTTGGACTGAATTATGTAGCACAAAAGAAAGAAAAACCAGATATTATTGTTTTTTTAGATGCCGATTATTCAGATCATCCAGAACAATTACCCGAAGTAGTAGCTCCTATTATTAATGATGATTATGATTTAGTTATTGGTTCTAGGGCTTTAGGAAATTTGGAAAAAGGTTCTATGACACCCCAACAAATATTTGGAAACTGGTTAGCTACCAATTTAATTCGTTTATTTTATAAATATCATTTTACTGATTTAGGTCCTTTTAGAGCTATTAAATATGATCAATTATTAGCTTTGGATATGAAGGATAAAACGTATGGTTGGACGGTAGAGATGCAAGTAAAAGCAGCGAAACAAAAAATGAAGTGTATAGAAGTTCCTGTTCATTATAGAGTGCGAATTGGATTTTCAAAAGTATCTGGAACGATTAGAGGAACGATAGGTGCAGGACAAAAAATTTTATGGACAATTTTTAAATATTTATAAGGATGTTAGAAAATATTTGTTTTGTATTAGTGTGTTTATATTTTGCTGCATTTACTTATATTATTTTGTATTGCTTATTGCAGTTGAATTTATTATTTTTTTATTCTAAAGGAATAAAAAAATTCAAGGATGAACATGAAGAATATGCAAATGGAGAAGTAGAATTGCCTTTTATTACTATTCAGTTGCCTCTTTTTAATGAGCTTTATGTGGCAGAAAGGTTGATTGACAATATTACATCTTTAGATTATCCTAAAAATAAATTTGAAATTCATGTGTTAGATGATTCTACTGATAAAACGGTAGATATATGTCAAAAGAAAGTAGCAGAATATCAATCCAAAGGATTTAATATTCAACATATCACAAGAACTATAAGAACAGGATATAAAGCAGGAGCTTTAAAGGATGCAATGCCTTTAGCCCAAGGAGAATTTATTGCTATTTTTGATGCTGATTTTTTACCTAAAAAAGATTTTTTAAGAAGAACTGTTCCTCATTTTAAAGATCCAAAAGTAGGAGTTGTACAAACTCGTTGGGAACATATTAATCAAAATTATTCTTTACTGACTCGTCTTCAAGCGATACAGCTAAATACTCATTTTACAATAGAACAACAAGGAAGAAGAGCAGGAGGATGTTTATTACAATTTAATGGTACAGCAGGGGTATGGAGAAAATCAACTATTGAAGATGCTGGAGGTTGGGAAGCAGATACTTTAACTGAAGATTTAGATTTAAGTTATAGAGCTCAACTGAAAGGATATAAAATTGTATTTTTAGAAAAAGTAGGTTCACCCGCAGAATTACCTGCTGAAATGAATGGATTAAAATCGCAACAATATCGTTGGCAAAAAGGAGGAGCAGAATCAGCTCGAAAATTAATCCCTACTATTTTAAAATCAAATTTATCTTTTATACAAAAAATACATGGTATAGGACATTTATTAGCGAGTAGTGTTTTTGTTTCTATCTTTTTTTCTGGATTGATTAGTGTACCTATCATGTTTTTATTACCTCGAACAGATTTGAATTTAACAGTCTTTACTATTTTTCAAATGGGTTTTTTAATTATAGGATTGGTATTTTTTGTAGGGAATAGAAGAGCAGAATTAGAAACTTCTCTTTGGAAAATTATTTTAAAATTTACCATATTATTTCCCATATTTTTAGCACTTTCTATGGGCTTATCTTTTCATAATACGGTTGCAGTTATTCAAGGCTATAGAGGAAAAAAATCTCCATTTATTAGAACCCCTAAGTTTAATATAAAAGGAATTAAAGATTCGTTTAGAAAAAAAGAATATTTTTCATTCAAATGGAATTGGGTGATTTTTATGGAAGGAGTAATGACTCTTTATTTTGCCTTCGCTTTAGTGATGGGACTCTTTTATGGATATAAAGGTTTTATTCCATTTCACGCCATGTTAGCTCTAGGTTTTGGAAGTATATTTTTCTATTCTATAAAAGATTTAAAATTAAATTAATCTAAGTTGTGGATACATCCGCAAAGTCAACAATAAATTAATTCTCAGATTACAGTTATTATATCTTCTTTATTTTTCAAATATATGAATAAGTTAGTGTTAGGAGAGGAGTTTTTATTTTAAATAATTTTTTATCTTCACAAAAAAAAAGTAAATATGAAAATTTTTAAGTTTGTTTTTATTGTTATGGCTTTTTCAGCCTTTTCTTTCTCTTGTGGAGATCCTTGTAAAGATGTAACATGCGAGTATGACGCTACTTGTGTAGAAGGTATTTGTGTTTGTGCAGATTTCACCCAAAATTATATTGTAGGAACTTGGAATCTTACTTTTGCAACAGGAACTGCTACAGATGTGTTTAATACAGATGGTACTTACACTACTTCTAATGGAGGAGCTGGTACATATACTGTAGATCAAACTACAACTACAATGACTTTAACTTATTCTACAGGAGACGTTATACAAGTATCAACAACTAATTTCAATTGTGATCAGTTTGAAGGTACTTGGAATGGAGCACCCATCACCTACGCACGCCAGTAACACAGGGTGGAAAATTAACCTCTACTAAGCTAATAAATATAAGTAAAAAATTAGGAGCAGCGTTAATGCTGCTCCTTAATTTTTTATGATAAAGTTTCTATTTGCCTAACTACTTTTCGCCTTTCTTTGTGATAAAGTCTATTATCTCAATTTGTTTTTTCATGAAAAAATAGTTCTTATGGAATTATTTTTTATTTTTTTTGTTGATGGGTATGAAGGCAAAGACAGTTCCTATTTTAAGTTTTGGATACTTTTACTGTTCGCCTTTTATGAGAGGCGTAGCTCAGAGGTAGAGCAACAGAATCTTTAATCCTCAACTTTGGTTAAATGGATTTCCTACAGAATCGTTAATCTGTGGGTCGCGGGTTCGAATCCTGCCGTCTCTCCAAAAATAAAGGAATCTATTAAGTTTGAAAAACTTTTTATTCCTCATTTTTTAATTAATAAATGAAATGCAAAGGGTCTTCCTAAAAAATATAATTTTCCAAATTACTTTAGACCCCGCATAATTTTAATTCATTATCATGAAAAGAATTGTTGAACTTGCACTTAAATTATTTAATGCTGTTCCTAGTGGATATACTGAGGAAATTGATATTAAGCAAGGCTTAGCTTATGGTATTATTATTGATGAAAAAGCAAGCTATGCATCTAAAGAAATTTTGAATTATTTTAAAAAAAATAAATTAAGCGGAAAACAATTCAATGCTACATTTCATAAATCGTGGAATATGATAAAAAAGAGTAGTAGAGAAGAATTATTTATTCATCAAATTTTACATTACTTCACTACTTATGGTACAAATTTCACTTCTAACTTTATTTATATTCCTGCTGAAAAATTAAATATTCCAAAGGTTAAAGACTTACCTATTAAAATTATTAGAGGAATTGAAAAAGAGGAATTAATAGAAAAAGCTTTGTCTATGCTTACAAATGGATTGGCTTTAGAAGAAAAAACGATTGATGATGTACTAGAATTATTAGAATTATTAGGTCATAAATTTGAGACCGTTGATAATATAAAAAATAAAGAAGCATTGATTAAAATAATTAGTCAATCAGGAGTGTATCCTTCTCATCCAGTTGAGTTTTTAAGATTTTTAGTTTACTTATCTACAGAGTCTACTTTATTAATAAAAAATTCAAATACTATTGATGCGATTAAAGAAAAAAAATTAAATATTGTTGAAGAATTAAATAGTTTTGGATTAGAAAAATGTGCTACTATTTTTAATAGATTTAAACCTATTTGGTTAGCTTTTAAATCGAATAGAGTTAATATACCTTATATTAATAAAATAAGTAAATTATCTAAAATATTGCACCAACCTATGCCTATTGATGTATTGAATACCATTACTTCAATTGAGCATCAAACTGAAGCTATTCAAACAGCATTAGGAAGAGTTAATAATTTTAGAAAAATTAGATTGCTTAATGCTTTGCGTACTAGAATGAATGCAGCAGATTCTTTTTTATATAGAATTCGTAATGGTAAATCTTTTTCAAAACAAGGATCAGCGAGTAAAAAATTAAATTATTTTAAAGAAGTATATAAAATAATTTATGAAGATTTAGTAGCCAATATTAATGTTGAGGGAAAAACAATAAAATATCCTGAAAATATTGATTATGCTATTCCAACTTCAGAGAAAATGTTTATTGGAAATATTCCTATTGGTACAAAAATAAGTGCTAAAAAATTAGTTTCAGGAATATATTGGGAAAATGAATGGGGTGCCAACGATTTAGATTTATCAGCTTTATCTTTAGAAGGGAAAATTGGTTGGAATAGTGCTTATAAAGGAAATGGCTTACTATATTCTGGAGATATGACAGATGCAAAAAAAGGAGCAACAGAATTATTATATACTAATGGAAAATTAGATGCACCAGCTCTATCTATTTTAAATATATATAGTGGAAAAGTAGGCTGTAAATTCAAAATTATTATTGGAAATGCTTCTAAGGTTAGTGAAAATTATATGTTCAATCCTAATGAATTAATTTTAGAGCTTGAAACAGAAATGAAAAGTCGTCAACAAATTGTAGGAATATTTATTCCTCATCGTGGACAATTAAATTTTGTTGTAGTGAATACAGGGTTTGGAAATATTAGTGTGAGTGGTCATTCAGAACATTCTGATACTGCAAGAAATGCTCTTTTTTATCAATATCATAATCCTATTTCATTCAAAGAATTATTGTCTGATGCAGGAGCAATAGTAGCATCATACGGTTATGATTTTGATATAGATTTAATGCCACAAAATTTACAAAAAGATTCTTTAATTGCTTTGTTGAATGACTGATTTTAGTATTCTGTCTAATAAAATATTTTAGCATTTAAAATTAAATTTTTATATTGGTGTTTTTAAAAAAATGCCCCTATGTATAAAAGTCTCATAGAAAAAGATGAAACCATTTTATGGAGAAAAAATGATTTAGCGTTTCAATATTGCTTGAATCATTTTTTAAGAGGACTTGCTCTGTTGATTATTATTTTTATAATAGGGTATTATAGTGTTGAGTTAGCTTTTTTTATGGGGTTTATTCTTTGGGTTGTTATTGTTATTTATTTACATTCTATAAAAGGTGAATTATATAGTGAATATATTATCACCAATCAAAAAATAATTGTAAATGATAATTTTCATCAAAATAAAATAATTCTTTTTAGAGAAATTGATCATGTAGAAATTGAAAACAAGAATATTTTTTTACGATTAAAAGAAACTCCTATACAAGATACAATTACTTTATATCAAGTTAAAAACCCTCAAGAAGTTAGAAATTATATTACTAGAGGAATTGAAAATTTAGGTAGAACCATTATATTAGTGGATGATAAAGAATCAGAAATACAGCAAATCAATTTATTAAGAAAAAATGAAATTCTTTCTCAAATAGCTAGTCCTTATCAATTACAATTCAACTCTTCCTTATCGTCTGAAAACAAACATATTTATTTTCATAAAAGGGAAGATGAATTGAAGACGAATATTTTAATAAAAGAAATATTGAATAAAATTAGAATTGAAATTAATATTGATTGTCCTAATTTTAAAAATCATTATTTTCGAATTAAAAGAGAAAATATATTAAGTCCGATTTCAAAGTCATTAGGTCAAGAGGATTTAATTACTGGACATGAAAAATTTGATGATTTGTATTTGATACAAAGTAGTGACATTATTTTTTTTAAATCTATTTTTAATCTCGAAATCATACATCAATTAACAGAAGAAAAAAAATTATCTGGAATTATTATTTTTGGAGAATATCAAAAAACAAATCATTCTATATCTAAAAATACAGAAGATATTTTAGATATAGAATTGATTCAAGGAAAAGATGCTATTCGTGGAATGGATAAAGAAAAAAATAGTACATTAACTTATTATATAGAATTTAAAAATCAAAGGGATATTATAGATGAACTTACATTTTGTTTTCAACAATATGATTTATTATTATTAATTACTCAACAAATCAAAAAATATTATTCTTGAAAAATTACAAATTATCCAACATTTCAATCACTGTGGCTTTTTTTCTAACAGCAACAGGAATATGATTTCCATTTTTCATTTTTAAATATCCTCCTTCTTTTCTAACATACTCTTGTATATAATTGGTATTAATTAAATGCGATTGATGCGTTCTTAAAAAAGTATGTTCTGAAAATAATTGATCGAATTGTTTGAGTGTTTTGGTAACAAATATTTTTTCTCCAGAATTTAAAATAAATAAAGTATTATTTCCATCAGATTCTAATCTTACAATATTATCTATTTCTACTACTGCAATTTTTTCTTGAGTATGTAAAGATATTTTTTTAGGAAGAGCATCAGGATATTTAATAGTCTCTTTTAAAATATTAATACTTTCATTAGAATTATTGATTTGTTTTTTTGCACGATTGACTGCTTTTACTAAATCTTCTGGATTAATGGGCTTTAATAAATAATCAATAGCAGCAAAACGAAAAGCTTTAATCGCGTGTTCTTCATAAGCCGTTACAAAAATAATTTTTGATTTAATATTTGGAAAAATTTCAAGTAAATCAAAACTTGTTCCATCGCCTAACATAATATCTAAAAATAATAAATCAGGTTCTTGAGTTCTTAATAATTTTGCAGCATTCACTACGCTATCAGCAGTGCCAATAATTTTTATATC
>JAHDII010000042.1 GCA_020630895.1 Saprospiraceae bacterium | reverse complement strand
TTTTAATAAAAAAATCGAATAATGGGAAGTCACAAAGTAATTATTTTAAATATACTCTTTTTATTTAAATCATTAAAAATGAGAAGGATTTTATTTCTTTTTAAAAAATGAAAATAGTAATTCAATGTCACACTTTTGAACTCTATTGTTTTTTACTGATGATTAATATTTCTGAATTATCCATTAACAATATTTATTCTCACTTTTTCTTCTCTTTTTCCTTGGTATTATTATAATGAAGATATACAGTATTAATAAAACTTAAAATCATTCCTAAACCGACTAAAATATAAAAAATAGTGAATAGTTTACCAGCATCCGTTTGTGGAGAAAAATCTCCATACCCAATAGTTGTTAAAGTAATAACAGAAAAATAAATACAATCTACCCAAGACCATCCTTCTAAATAATGATAAACTGTACTACCAATACCTATAATAATTATTGTTGTGAATAATAAATCACGATATTCTTTATCTTTTAAAAATGAAATTATCGTTTTAATAAAAATCATAGCATCAAGAAGATAATCTATCTTTAATATTTAAACGATGTTGTCTTGCAGTATCTTCTGCAATATCATAACCTGCATCCGCATGACGAATTACCCCCATTGCTGGATCATTATGCAATACTCTTTTTAATCTTTTAGCTGCATCTTCTGTTCCATCAGCAACGATAACCATTCCAGCATGAAGTGAATAGCCCATTCCTACCCCACCCCCATGATGGAAAGATACCCAACTTGCACCTCCTGCGGTATTAATCAAAGCATTGAGTAAAGGCCAATCTGCAACTGCATCAGAACCATCTTTCATGGCTTCAGTTTCTCTATTAGGCGAAGCCACAGAACCCGTATCTAAATGATCTCTTCCTATTACAATAGGAGCTTTTACTTTTCCTGTACGAACTAATTCATTAATAGCTAAACCTGCTTTTTCTCTTGCTCCCATTCCTATCCAACAAATCCGGCTAGGCAATCCTTGCCAAGCAATTCTTTTTTGAGCCATTTCAATCCAACGAATCATTCCTTTATTTTCAGGAAATAATTCCATCAATACTTTATCACATTCATAAATATCTTGTGGATCACCTGAAAGTGCAGCAAAACGGAAAGGTCCTTTTCCTTCGCAAAACAGAGGGCGAATATAAGCAGGAACAAAACCTGGAAAATCAAAAGCGTTTTTCACTCCTTGTTCTAATGCACGTCCACGGATATTATTTCCATAATCAAAAGTAATAGCACCACGTTTTTGTAATTCAAGCATCAATTCAACATGTTTAGCCATAGAAGCCATTGATAATTGAACAAATTTATCAGGGTTTTCTTCTCTCATTACTTTTGCTTCTTCAACCGTCATATTTTCAGGAAAATATCCATAAATAGGATCATGAGCAGAAGTTTGATCGGTTAACGTATCTGGCGTAATTCCTCTATCTATTAAGCGTTGTAATAAATCAATTGCATTACAAAGTACTCCTATAGATAAAGCTTTTCCTGCTTTAGCATATTCTAAAGCTTTATCAATGGCTTCATCTATATCTGTATATTTTTCATCGAGATAACGAGTTTCTA
Organism: Saprospiraceae bacterium; assembly: GCA_020630895.1. Classification (GTDB taxonomy): domain Bacteria; phylum Bacteroidota; class Bacteroidia; order Chitinophagales; family Saprospiraceae; genus JAHDCE01. The sequence goes on along the minus strand of JAHDII010000042.1, from coordinate 15,410 downwards.
ATCGCTTATCAATACGCCATTCTTCCATTTCAGCGGCAAGGCAAGTTCCTTCATTCATTGTGATGGCTAAAGGTTGAGCTCCTCCCATTCCGCCAAGTCCTGCGGTAACATTTAATTTACCTTTTAACGTTCCTCCATAATGCTTATTGGCTAAAGCTAAAAAGGTTTCATACGTTCCTTGAACAATTCCTTGAGAACCAATATAAATCCAAGAACCCGCAGTCATCTGACCATACATCATGAGTCCTTTTTTTTCTAATTCACGAAAGTGTTCCCAATTCGCCCAATTTCCTACAAGGTTAGAATTAGCAATAATCACTCTAGGAGCATCTTTATGAGTAGGTAAAATTCCAACAGGTTTTCCTGATTGAACTAAAAGTGTTTCGTCTTCTTCTAAATCTTGTAATGCCTTAACAATGAGGTCAAAAGATTCCCAATTTCTAGCAGCTTTTCCTGTTCCTCCATAAACAATTAAATTAGCTGGATCTTCTGCAACTTCTGGATCTAAATTATTAAACAACATTCTTAAAGCGGCTTCTTGAACCCAACCTTTACAATGGGTTAATTCTGTACCTGCAATTTCTTTAACACTCACTAATTTTGTACTCATTATTCATAAATTTTATGTGATGAGTGCAAATATAATGAATGAAAATGAAGCAATTATTTAAATCTCTTCATTTATTTTTATATTTTCTTTAATTTTTCTACTATGTGTTCTAAAATATCTTTTCTCAATATTCTTTGATCTCTTTCTAAAACATAAACCGCTATTGAAGCATCTATTTCTGGAAAATATTGTACTACAGTTCCCCAAAAACCTCCATGTCCATAAGATTGTAATCCTTTAACATTGCCCCCTGTTAAACCCAAAAAATAATTATCCACTTTATTATCCTTTGTGGTAACGGAAGTAAAAATCAAGTCCTTTACTTTTTTATTTTTAACAATATTCCCATTAAAATAATGATAAAAGAATTGAGCTAAATCTTTTGTAGTACAAGCGATTCCTCCTCCTCCATATAAATCAAAAGAGGGATCAATTTCATAAGAATCCCAATTATATTTTCCAAAATATTGATGGACTAAAGGTTTTGTATTTTTAGGCTGTTTTTCTAATGTATAAAACCAAGTAGAATTTAAGTTTAATTTTGAATAATACAAGAGTTCTCTCATAGAACTATAAAAAGTTTTTTCTGTAAAATGTTCTATAATTTCGGTAAGTAACAAATAATTAGCATCAGCATAATTAAAAGTATCTCCTGCTTTGCCTATTGGATCAGCAACATCTACCGTTAATTTAATTTGCTCCTCTCTTGTCCATCTATGTTTTTTATTCTCAGTAATAAAATCAAAATATTTATTTACATAATCTTGATGCACATAATCTTGAATACCACTTGTATGAGATAATAAATGTTTGATAGTAATTGATTTTAAATCATACCCATCTTTTTGAAGTAATTCTTTGGATTTTTTTGAAATTATATTTTCTATTGGTGCATCTATTGTTGTAAAATCCTCTTCTACTAACCTTAAAATAGATGCCGAAACATAAGGTTTAATCGTACTAGCAATTAAAGCTGGTTGATCTTCTTGAATTTTTGTTTTTTTATGATAATCGGAATACCCTATTGCTCCTGACCACGATATTTTTTTATTAGGATATTCTATATGCACCATGATTCCTTTTACATCTTTATGAGCATTATATATGGAATCAATAATTGTCTGAAATTGTGGTTCATATTTTTTATCAGAATTATTTAATTGATGAATTTTACAATTATTAATGAATACAATTGTAATTAATAACAATGATAGTTTAAAATATATTTGCTTTTTTTTCATTACTGCTACTTTATAAAATATTCTTCAAAAGTGTTCAAATCTAACCAACCTTTTTTTCCTTTTCTAGTAAATAAATAAAAAGATTTTGTTTTTTCAATCAATGAATCATATTGAACTGTTTTATGTTTTGGAAACAATCCTATTTTCTTTTTTTTATAAAAATATACTAATCCATTTTTTGGATTCAATTGTATAGAATCATATTTTATGGGAAGTACTTCTTCAATTTCTGTTGGAATTGGAATAACATGAATAATTTTCTTTTTATAACCATCATTAATTGTATCTGTAATTTCAAATACATCATATTTTGAATATTCATAAGAAATAATTCCTTTTTTCTTTCCCTTTTTCACTTTTAATAATTTAGGAAAACCATAATGATTATCCATAAATCTATCATTTCCATCCCAACAATATTGTTCTTTTCCATTTAAGAAAGTAATTTTATATTTTTTAGATAATTCAAATAATTCTAATTCTATAATTTCATCATATTCTGATGCCATTCCTCCTGATATTACCTTTATATGATAAGGTGATTTTTTATATTTATGTATTTCATAACAATCAGAATAAACTGTACCACAAAGGATATATTGCAAAGGAGGAAATTCATCAATTATATTCAAATCTGCATCATAATAATGAGCTGATGTTTCAGTTAGTACTTCTAAACCTGTTCTACACAAATAAACTTCTAAGAGATTTTCAATTTTAAATTCTTTAAGATTACTTAAAAAAATGTAATTCTCTCCTTCATTTTTTCCAATAATAAAATAGGAATTATATATAATGGTATCAAATACACTATTCAATAAATTATTTCCAAAATCATCAATTAATATATATTTATTATTTTCTATTTCATTGATATAATAATAATTTTCTATTTCAAAAAAATTCATTTTTTCTGAGAAAGCAATTTTTATTTTAGGATCTTCATTCTCTAATTCAAAAGCTTTAAAAATTCCTAAATTATTTGACACAATTATATTATTATCAATAAGAGGTAAAAAAAATCCTTCAAGATAATCTTGTTCTAAAAATAAAAAAATATGCTTATTTTCTCCTAGATTTATCTTTATTGTATTATAGAAAATAGCATCATTAATTCTCCATTTTTTAATATTATCATCTTTTTTTTCTTCAAAAGATCCAAATCCTCCTTGTTCTTCTTTTTTTCTGAAATCTATTTCATAAAAGCTAGAAATAGATGAATTTAAAAACTCAAACATTATTGTTTGTTCTTCCTCTCCCGTACTTTGTAACAACCTAAATTTATTATTAAAAATAAATTTGTTTTTTTTGATATTTTCTTTGTGAATAATAGTATGATTTTCTAAAAACAACTCTTCTCTTGAAATAATTTTATTAGATCGTTTTATTTGATATTGTAAATTATCTCCATCGTTATAATCAAAATTAATTTCTATTTTCTGAAAAGAACCATCATCAATTTTATGATAAAAATTAAGATTATAATATGTATCATAAATCATTACATCAGCTTCAGGAATAGAAATTTCTTCAACTGCACTTAGTGTAGTGCTACAAAATAATAGAAAAATAATTAAGATTTTATTCATTGTTTTTAGATTTAATATTTTCATCAAAAATACAAATAAAATTATAATGATTTTCTTAAAATATGAATTGAAGCATAAAAAAACTCCTTGACATTTTTGAAAAAATATCAAGGAGTTTAAAAGAATACAAAAATAAAAATATTATTCTTTGTCTATTTCCATAACAATATAAGCCGCATTTCCTCGAGTATCTCTAGAGCCAAATTGGATGGTTTTTCCTGCTTCAAATTGCATGTTTGCCATTACATTATTTCCAAGGATTTGTTCCATCTTTTGTCCCATAGAACCAGACGCTTGATTCAAGGCTTTTGCTGCTGCTACATAATCAATAGGTTCTTTTGTTACAATAACTCCCATATAATCTAATCCCCCAGTATCATCTGGATAAAGAGAGGCATCGCGAGGAAATAATCTTAAACCTTTGACGCCACAATATGGAGAGTGTTTTTTATCATAAGGAAATAAAGTATAAATTTCTCCTGTTGCTTCTTGACCAAACACATAGATATAACATTCAATTGTATTTTCAACAGCAATTTTAAAATCTTCTCCTTTTTTCATAGGAGTTACAGTACGAAATGTATTTTTCCCTGATTCTCGGAAGGCAACTTCTACTTTTCCTTTATTTTTTACTAGACCAAAGTTCATAGCAAAAATAGAATTTTGAGTTTCTGCACTTCCCATAGGATATAAACCGTAAGCTTCTTTAGTAAAATGGTGGAAATCTGCATAACGAACCCAACCTACTCCATCTTTTCCCCAACGTTCTCCCCAACTATTCATGATTTCAAAAGAACCACCATTTTTATAATCATCGTAGCCAATCACACACATGGCATGACCTCCAAAACCTCTTTGTTGATAATCAGATTGATTAGGCATCCAAACTTCTCGTCCTTCCATAGCTCTCATAAAAGATCCTCCTACCATCATACCAATCAAAACAGGAGCACCTGCTGCCAAATTTTGTTTAATCGCTAACATATTAGGTTTTTGGCTAGAACTTCGCCCAGTTGTTAATCGTTGATAATCTTTAATTTTAAATTGAGAAGCAGCTTGTTTTTCTCTTGAATTAGGTTTTTGAGAACAAGAAGATTCATCATAAGGAAAATATTGGAATGGTAAAGAACCACCCTTCTTCATAACTTCTAAAGCATCTGGCAAATAAGTACCATTACAACCAGAAAGTGCTACTTGATTATATAAATATGAAGGACTAAATGGTAAATCATCTGCTCGATTACCTGTTTGTCTTGAATGTAAAATAGTACGAGCAGCATAAGCTGAAGACCAGCCCACACAAGATCCTTGGCGTCCTTGGTTTAAACGCTTAGGAGCATATTCTAATAAAGATACTTTCTCTGGTAATGGATTTTTCCTATTATCTGCTAGAGGTTCATATACAGAAGTATTTCCATATTTTTCTGGATTATGAGTGAATCCAAGACTTTCTTGATATGGGCTAACAATATCTTCGTTAGAGCCACCGCCACCTAATCCACCCATAAAATAAAAAATTCCTCCACCTATAAGAAGTAATAAAGCTAATTTAGGACTTTTTCTAAACATAGATAAAAGCATAGGAAGCAACATTGTTAGCATTCCTCCGCCACCACCACCCCTACGTGGTTGTCTAGGATTTTGTGGTATCCGAGGTTGTTGTTCATCTGAGTTTTCATCTCTTCTAATTCTAATAGCCATTGATTTCTATTTGATTTTATTACAAATTGAATATCTTACTTGTATCAAGCATTGATATTACATTATATTTATTTGACTCGACAAGATACAAACAGACACATTATTTTTTTATAAAATTTAAAATTTATATGATGTTAATAATTGAATCGCCTTAATGTTTTTCTTTTTCTTGCCGATTTTGATAATCTTTAATTAAAAACGCATACCATAAAATTCCTATAATATATAGTACCACTGTGATTAAAAATATAGAAACATATTTATATCCTAACTGCCGTAACCAAGAAAATAACTTCATGCTCAATAACCAACTTCCAGACCAAATAGAAGCATTAAGTGCCGAAATTAATTCTTGATTCTTTTTTCCTACATAATACATTGTTAGTTCTGAAGTCATAGGTCCTGCAACATTCATTAACGGTTGACGAATAATATAAAAAAATACCGCGATATATAGAGCATAATCCCAATGATTAAAATATTCTGTAATGGCTAAGAAGAATAAGGCTAAAACAGCTAATGATTGAAAAAGGGTAATCGCTATTTGATAACCAAAATTTCTTTTAATATACGGCATAAATACCATTCCTATAGCCACTAAAATATAAGTCAAAGAACCATATACAGAAAATTCTTCAGCATCAACACCGTGAACATTTAAAAAGAATAAATTAATTACAGGAATGGTAAACCCAGCTCCAATAGCAATGACTAAAGTTGGAATAATTGCTTTTAATATTAAATCCCAATCATATTCTGATTTTAGTTTTGAAAATTGAAAAGCATTCTCTGCTTTAGGTTTTTCTTTTACATCAATTTTTAAAATCATATAAACAGATATCCACGCAATACTACTGTAGATATATAAAATAGTTCCTACATCAAAAATATGAGGAAAATAATTGTTTAAAATATTGTATAATATTCCTGTAATAGATATAGCGACACACCACGTTAGAAAAAATAAAGAAATAGCTTCACTATGAGTTTCTTTTTTAGCATACATCAATAAAAAGGGTAAAGCTCCTATTTGAAAAAAAGCAAAAGAAATACCCCACATAATCATTCCTGAATAAATTAAGAAATTATTATTTTGATATACAGCATAAATAATTAGTAAAGAACTTAAAGGAGTTAATATTGTAGAAATAATAAAAAAGGGTTTTATTTTTACATGCTTGAATAATATTCCTAAAGGAAAACCTAAAATTAAAACCATTAAAAATCGAACAGCAATGGTATCAGAAATTTCATAATCTTGATAACCTTGATTATCCATATGAAAATTAAATAATAAAAAAAAAGAGGAATTTAATATTTGTAAAAAAAATTCTGCTCCAATTAAAAAAAGTATTGGTTTTTCAACTTTTGAATATCTTGAAATAATTTCTTTAAAGGGAGTCATTTTCTTTTATTTTAGAATCAATATATTGGTATATTTCAGTTATTTGACTCGGATGAAAAGAAACTTTATTTTCTAGTTTTTTAAACCATGTAATTTGTCTTTTTGCATAACGTCTTGTATTTCTTTTAATCAATTCAATAGCCTTTTCTAAGGTGACCTCTCCTTCAAAATACTCAAACAACTCTCGATAACCTACTGTTTGTAAAGAATTTATATGTTTAAAATTCAAAACAGATTTCACTTCTTCAAGCAAGCCTTCAGACATCATTATGTCCACACGTTTATTGATTCTTTCATATAATTTTTCTCTATCCCAATTCAAATTTATAATCATAGGAATAAATTCGCGTGTTTTCTTTTCTTGAGTTCTAAAAGAAGAAAAAGTTGTTCCACTAACTTCAATTACACCCAAAGCTCTCATTAACCTATGAGGGTTTTGTATATCAACATCATTAAAATATTCGGGATCTTTTTCCTTCAATTCTTTTTGTAAAAATTGGATACCTTTTTCTTCAAATAATTGAATATATTTTTTCTTAATCGTTTCATCTACATCAGGAAATTGATCTAAACCAAATAAAACAGCATTAATAAACAAACCTGAACCTCCTGCTAAAATTACAATATCTTTTTCTTGAAATAATTCATGTAATACATCAATAACTTCTTCTTCATAATCTCCTACAGAATAATGATCATGAATACTCAAATTATTAATAAAATAATGAGGAACCATTTTTAATTCTTCTAAAGTAGGTTTAGCAGTTCCAATAGAAATTTCTTTATAAAATTGTCTTGAATCTGCGGACAAAATACAAGTATTATATTGCTGTGCAATTTGAATAGCTAAAGAAGTTTTACCTGAAGCAGTAGGTCCAACTATAGTAATTAAATATTTTTTTTGTTGATTTTTTTGCACTTGATTTTTATTTCAAAAAATTAAATATTTTTCTTTTTTAATAAATGCTGAAATTCTTTTTTAAACTTCGCAATTTTAGGACCAATAACAATAGAACAATAAGGATTATTATCCTTATTTAAAGTATAATAATTTTGATGATATTCTTCTGCTGTATAAAATCGAATAAAAGGAGCTATTTCTGTTACTATAGGATCATTCCACAAATCAGATTCATCTGTTTTTTTCAAGGAAAATTCAGCCTGTTCTTTTTCTTCTTCATTATGAAATAAAATGATAGAACGATATTGTGTTCCTATATCATTTCCTTGTCGATTTAATGTTGTGGGATCATGAACATGCCAAAAAACTTCTAATAGTTCTTGATAAGAAATTATTTGAGGATGATAAGTAATTTGAATGACTTCTGCATGTCCAGTCATACCTGTACCAATCGTTTGATAAGATGGATTTTCAATATACCCTCCTGCATATCCAGAAATAATATTTTCAACTCCTTTTAATTCTTGAAAAACAGCTTCTAAACACCAAAAGCATCCTCCTCCAAAAGTGGCTATTCTTTTATCCTCCATATAATTTGAATTTGCTTTCATATTTAATTCACGGCAACAAAAATGGTAAATATTATAATGAATTGCTTTATTATCTTAAATATTATTACAAAAACATTTAAAATAAAACCTCTATAAATTAGGGAATAAGTCTCTTTTTTCTAGAAGAACAGTACGTTTGTCCAAAAAACATAAACTTTAGTACTTCATATAATTACATTTGTATTATTAAATAATTTTAATACAATTCATATTTTAATATAGAAACCGTTATGAAAAAGTTTTTCACATTTATGTTTGCATCGTGTTTAGGTTTTATTCTAGCATTAGGATTATTAACTCTTATCGGAATAGGTCTTATTAATCGACAAGCAAAAAAAGCAGTACCTCAAGTAAAAACAAATTCTGTTCTTCAGTTAGATTTTAGTAAAGCTATCCCTGAAAAAACTAATAACGTAGCAGTGAATAATAGTCCTTTAAATTTTCAATTTGAAACAGGTGATGTTGTTGGATTATATGATATGACAAGAGCTATCAGAAAAGCCAAAACAGATAGTAAAATAAAAGGAATCTTTTTAGACCTTACTGGATCATCTATTGGTAGTGCTACTGCTTCAGTTGTTAGAGATGCCCTTATTGATTTTAAAGAGAGTGGAAAATTTATTTATTCTTATTCTGATAACTATACACAAGGAACTTATTATTTAGCTTCTTCAGCGGATTCTATTTTTGCCAATCCAAGAGGAGCAGGTGTAGATTTTAGAGGAATGGCAGCATCTATTCCATTTTTTAAAGATATGTTAGATCGTTTAGGGGTAAAGATGCAAGTAGTATATGTAGGTAATTTCAAAAGTGCTACAGAACCTTTTCGTATGAATCAAATGAGTCCAGATAATAAATTACAAGTTCGTGAATATTTAGATGGACTTTATAATATTTACTTAGAAGATATTTCTTCAGCAAGAAAGATTCCTGTAGAACAATTGAAGAATATTGCAAATGAGTATAAAATTCGAAATGCAGAGGATGCTATTGAAGTAGGCTTTGTAGATAAATTATGCTATAGAGGAGAAATGGTGGATTTTCTAAAAGAAAAATTAGGTCTTGATGATGATAAAAAGGTAAAAACTACAAGTATTGGATTATATGCTTCTACTTTAAAACCCAGTATTGGAAAAGATAAAGTTGCTGTTGTTTTTGCTGAAGGTAGTATTGTAGATGGAAATGGAGAAGCTGGTAGTATTGGTGGTAAAAAATATGCTAAATTAATTCGTAAAATAAGAAAAGATAAAAAAGTTAAAGCCATTGTATTAAGAGTTAATTCTGGGGGAGGAAGTGCTTTTGCATCAGAAGAAATTTGGCATGAAATCGAATTAGCTAAAAAACAAGGTTTACCTGTAATTACTTCTATGGGAGATGTTGCAGCATCAGGAGGTTATTATATTGCTTGTAATTCTGATACCATTTTTGCAGAACCCAATACCATTACTGGTTCTATAGGTATATTTGGAATGATTCCTTCTGTTCAAACCATGCTAAAAAATAAAGTAGGAGTAGAATTTGATACTGTAAAAACAGGTCAATTTGCAACTGGAATTTCTCCTTTTTTCAATATGAGTCCTAAAGAAGAAGCTATTGTTCAAGAAATGGTAGATGAAGGATATGAATTATTTTTAAAACGTGTAGGAGAAGGTCGTGGAATGAATAGAGAAGAAACCAATAAAGTAGCTCAAGGACGTGTTTGGACAGGAGAAGCTGCCCTTAAAAACGGTTTAGTTGATGTTTTAGGAGGATTAGAAGATGCTATTGCTTTAGCAGCAAAAAAAGCGGATCTTGATAAATATAAAGTAGCACAATATCCCGTTGCAAAAAATCCCTTTAGTGCTTTCCTAGAAAATCTTACAGGAAAATCTGCATCTGCTCAAATCAAAAATGAAATGATAGAAGACGAAATTGGTTCTGAGGGATATCAATTATATCAAATGATGAAAGAAGCCAAAAATGCTACAGGTATTCAAGCAAGAATGCCTTTTGAAATCATCATTCACTAAAAAATATACTCTCTCAAAATACTAAAAAGCCTAAAAAAGTGATTTTAACCATTTTTTTAGGCTTTTTTAATCATTCTAATAACAAAATTTGTTAATAGGAACTATTTTTTCATATCTTAGCCCATGTCTTATAATGATAAGGCTCACCACCTAAATGTTTTCATTCTAAAACTTACTAAGAGCAAGACATAAAGATATTTATTCATTAACCAATTGAGAAAAGCTATAAAGAATGGCTTCATTATCTCTTATGACAGGTACACTAGGACAACGCCTAGCAAAACATTTGCTTCGTAGATGTACCTTTAATATTACCAAGCAAAGAATTGATTATTTTGCTACCTTAACGCCTTCCGCAGCAGTGGAAGAGCTATTCCTTACAGGAATTCCAACTATAGATGAACCTTTAGATTGGGATACAGGACAACATTGGATCAATTCTGGTATAGACCCATTATTAAGTACAACAAATCAACGAGTAGCTATCAAAGCATGGTGGCTTCACGAAGCACTGCATGATGCTTCTATTCAATCTAAAATGGTGCTATTTTTACATCAATATTTTGTAATTTCTTTTGATGGTGTTGGTCCTACTGCACAAGCATTTGATTATTTAGAATTGTTGAAATTTTATGCTTTTGGAAGTTACAAAACATTGGCAAAAAAAATGACAATAGATAATGCTATGTTGGATTATTTAGATGGAAATAGTAATACCGTTTCCAATCCTAATGAAAATTATGCTAGAGAATTTTTAGAATTATTTACTATAGGAAAGGGGGCTCAAATTGGACCAGGAGATTATACCAATTATACAGAAGACGATATCGTAGCAGCTTCCAAACTTTTGTCTGGTTGGAGAGAACTCAATAGAGTTAGTCCCCCTGATCCTGCTTATATAGATCTTGAAACTGGACTATCTGCTGGATATCCAGATTACACAAGACATGATAGTTCTGATAAAACATTTTCACCAGCTTTTGCAAATCAGACAATTACAGGTGCAGTAAATGAATCTGATATGTACCGAGAACTAGACGATTTTGTCGAAATGGTTTTTGCACAAACAGCAACAGCAGAAACTATTTGTAGAAGGCTCTATCGCTTTTTTGTAAGTGATAATGTTAGTGCAGAAATAGAAACAGATATTATTGTTCCTTTAGCTAATACTTTAAGAACTAATAATTATAATTTAGAAATTGCACTCAAACAACTCCTTAAAAGTCAACATTTTTATGATGCAGATGATAGCACTTCTGGAGATGAAATCATTGGAGGATTAATTAAAGCTCCTATAGAATTGGTTTTACCTACGATTCAATTTTTCCAAATTCCTTTACCCGATCAATTCACAAATACTAAAGAATTATATTATGAATGGTATAGACGTTCTGTAATTGACTTATTATTTGCTAATGCTGATTTTAGTATTTTTTCTCCTGATTCTGTAGCGGGTTATGCCGCATATTATCAAGAACCAGGTTATCATAAAAATTGGGTTAATGCAAGTACTCTAGTGACTAGATATAAATTACCTGAAATGCTTATCACTGGTGATAGATTATTAACTGGTGGAGATTTAGGCGCTGGAATTCAAATTGACTTAGTAGATTTTATTGAAAATAGTGGAATAATTTCGGATCCTTCTGATGCAGATACTATCGTAACCGAACTAACCAATTATCTTTTCTGTGAATCTTGTAGTGCAGAACGATATGATTATTTCTTAAATGAAGTTTTTCTAGAAGGAGCTCCAGCATTTGATTGGACACTAGACTGGGTAGATTACCAAAATACTGGAATTGATGCCGCAGTAAGAATTCCTTTAGATAACTTATTTAAAGCACTTTTATATTCTCAGGAATATCAAATAATGTAATTAGAAAAATTTCAATCTTAAAATATATCGCATGAAAAGGCGTGACTTTTTAAAAAATTCGATGGCAATGTCTGCTGGTTCATTTCTTCTAAGTAACCTTCCTTTTAGGGCGTTTGCTTCAGAAAGTATGATACCTCTTCTCAATTGTCCTAATATAAATGATAGGGTTCTTGTTATCTTATTTCTAAAAGGAGGTAATGATGGATTAAATACTTTAGTTCCTATTAATCAATATGATACCTATGCAGGTTATCGTCCTGGAATTAAATTATCAGATACAGGGACAAATGCTTTTGTTCCCTTAGATAATACACTTCCTCTCGCTGACCAAGTAGGTTTACATCCCGTAATGTCTTCTTTTAAATCTATGTATGATAATGCACAAGCAAGAATTATACAAAGAGTAGGATATCCTAATTCCAATGGTTCTCACTTTAAATCTACAGATTTATGGATGTCAGGAGGAGATGGCACACCTGCTAATTTCAATTTATCAAGTGGTTGGATGGGAAGATTTCTAAATACTGCCTATCCAGGTTTATATGGAAATCCAATTCCTGAATTCCCTGATCCTTTAGGCATTCAATTAGGAGATAGAAAACCATCTTTAGGTTTTTATAATGATGAAGGTCTTTATATGGCAACTAATCTATCTCAACAAGATCCTAATGGTCTATATGATTCTATTCAAGGAATAGGTACAGCAGAACATTCTCCTTTACCTAATTCAGAGTATGGGCAACAAATTGCTCATATTATGCAAGTAGAAAACAATACTAATATTTATGCACAAAGAGTAACAAACGTTTTTGGAGCAGGAACTAATTCTTCAACTACTTATCCAGATACTAATCTAGGAAATCAATTCAAAACTGTAGCAAAATTACTTTCTGGAGGTAGTATGACAAAAGTGTTTTTATTACATCATAGTGGTTTTGATACTCATGCTGGACAATCAGAGGCTGGTTCTTCACATATAGGACGACATGCTGAATTATTATCTGATATGTTTGATTCTATTAAAGCTTTTCATGAAGATTTAACGAATTTGGGTATAGAACAAAGAGTCCTCACTTCTGCTTTTTCTGAATTTGGAAGACAAGTCATTGAAAATGGTAGTTTAGGAACAGATCATGGTAATTTTGGACCTGTTTTCTTATTTGGTTCTTCTGTAAAACCAGGAATGACAGGTACGAATATTGATTTATCAGATATTACAAGTGGAGGAAAACCAAACGAAACTCAATTACAATTTGATTATAGACAAATGTTTAGAACACTACTCCAAGATTGGCTTGGGGCTAGTGATAGCGTAATTACAGAGGTAAAATATGATGTTCATGCACATATTCCTGACTTAGTAGAAACTAATATTGTTGTTGATCCTACTTGTTATGTGGATACTTATGTATCTCAAATTCAAATAAAGGCCAAAGTATTTTTAGAAGGTTTTTATGATCCTAATGATGGAGAATTAAGAACTGATTTAGTAGAAAAAGGATTAATTCCATTAACTCAACCTTATAATACAGCTCCATTCAATTATATAGGAACAGAAAACGTAACAACTATTCCTTGGAATGTTGCTGATTGGGTATTAATTGAATTAAGAGATAGTAGTGATATTAATATTGTTGTAGCACAACAAGCTGCATTTTTAAGAAATGATGGTCTTCTAATGGATCTGAATGGAAATTTAGGAGTTACCATTAAAAATGTAGATGCAGGTTCTTACTATATCACTATATATCATAGAAATCACATTGCTGTTGTTAGTAGTGTTCCTTATGATTCATCATCTAGTACACCATATGATTTCACTACAGCAGTAGCTTCAGCTTATGGCACGAATCAATTAAAAGATATGGGAGCAGGTGCTTTTGCCATGTTTGCAGGAGATTTTGATGCAAGTGGAATCAATGATACAACAGATTTGAATACTTGGAAAGCTAATTCTTCTATTGTTAATGAGTATAGGAGTATTGATGGCGATGGAAATGGTGTCGTCAATAATCTTGATTATAATCTTTGGAAGAGAAATCAAACTCAACAAGGAGATCCTATTATACAACCTTAATTTATCATTTAGAAAGCCAATAAAATGAGAGAGTTATATAAATTCATCATTATTATTTATTTCATGTTTTTGTGTTCTTTAAATGGAATATCTCAAACATTAGACCTTCAAGGAATTGGAGGTATTGATTGTAGTGACAATTTATTTCATTATACAATTCAAGTACAATCTGCTGATTTAGCCAATGTTCAAGTAGGTTCTTTTTCTATATATGTTGATTATGATTCTACTGTTCTTCAATTTAATTCTTTTACATCTTTAAATTTTGATGGTTCAGATTTATGTAATGGAGGAAGTGCTGCTTGGTCTGCTTCAACTCATGACCCATCCAAACAAGGAATTGTCAATATGACTTTTATGTTGGATGAGGGTGTAGAAGCATCAAGTTGTCCTACAATTACCAATGCTGCTTGGGTAGATGTTGCTGAATTAACTTTTAATGTTTCTAATTTTCCAGCAAATGACGATATTTCATTTAATTTAGATTTCACTCATTTTAATATTCATCTTCCGAATGATGGTATTTCTTATTATAATAAAGGAACGGCTATTACAAATGTAACAAACTGTTTAGGAGATTTTGATGCAGATGGTATTAGTGATGCTACAGATAATTGTCCTTTTACGGCTAATCCAGATCAAGCAGATTTGAATGGAAATGGCATAGGAGATGTTTGTGAAGCAGGTTGTGAATTAAGAGCTTATACAGCAGATACCATTCTAACTTGCCCAAATCAAGAAATAGCATTAATTGCTAGTGGTTTAGGAGGTATTCAACCTTATAGCTTTGAATGGAGTACAGGAAGTACATCTAATACAATTAATGTTTCTAATGCTTCCTCTACTGAATATTATGTGACTATTACAGATGCTGAAAGTTGTATTGCGATAGATACTGTTACAGTCTTGATTAATGATATGCAATTTCATGCTCTTGTTATATATGATATGACTTTAGGCAGTGTTGTAGATACCATTGAAAATGGTGATGCTTTAAATTATGCAGATTTTCCCGATCAATATCATTTAAGAGCTTTAGTTTCTGGTACTTTTGAAGGAGTTTTCTTTGATTTAACAGGAGAATTAGTAGATGATCGAATAGATAATTGGGCTTCTGCTTATTCATTCCCAGGGGGAACAGGTACGGCTTTAGAACTACTTCCTGGTGATTATAATATGTTGATTGAAGTATATACAGGATACAATAAAGCAGGTATTTCTTGTGCCCAAGAAAATATTGCTTTTACTGTTGTTTCTGATTGTCCAATTGATATAGGAGCAGATGCGACAATTTGTATTGGAGAAAGTCTTACTCTAAATGCTAATTCAGGAGGAGTAGCTCCTATTACTTACTTATGGAGCACAGGAGAAACAAGCTCTAGTATTA
>JAHDII010000041.1 GCA_020630895.1 Saprospiraceae bacterium | reverse complement strand
TACAATAAATTATGATGACAACTTATTAATTCCTCAAAAAGATATCACTTTACAAAAAGAAAATAAATTTAATTTCCGCTTAGGTATTAAATATAGTCCTAGTGTTTTGTATTTGAGAAATAACAAAAGTAAAAAATCAAAAGATGAAAATAGTTTAACATCTTTATCTCTAAAAGCTAATTATTCACTAGGTATTTTTTCTGATTTTTATTGGAATAATACATTCCATATACGAAATGAAATTTCATATCAATCATTGCAAGAAACATTTAATTATTATGCTGTAAATTTAAGATATACCTTTGTGAAAAATGATATTAAATTCAACAAAATTCAATTTTCTTCTAGTATAGGATTTCAACAAAAAATGAAATCAATACCATTGAGTTTTGAAACTCGATTAGGTCCATATTTTAGCTATATTACAAGTTATCAATTATTTGAAAATAATGTGGAAATGTCTAATAATATTTATTCTAATTTTGACCTTGGATTTAGAGGAGATGTCGCTTTAACTTGGAATATTAAAGCATATTATATTGGATTAGGTTTTCAAGGACAAAAAGGAATTATAAATGTATTTAAAGGAAGCGAAAATCTTCCCAACTATTTAGACAAAACATACATTAATTCTTTTGGTGCATATTTAAGTTTGACTTATCAATTTTAAATTCCAACCTTTTTTTATTTTTTTCGTCTTAATGAATAAGAAACACATATTATGAAATTATACCTTTTTATATTATTATTTTTGTTTTCCTTTTCCATAAAAAGTCAAGTAGATGAAACACAGCCTTATATGTTTTGGCATTCTGTGGGTTTGTCAACTGATATGGGAGAAAAAATGAAATTCAAATTATCCATTTTAAATTCTCTTTCTTTTAGTACAGGAAAATATAATTTTATCCAACCTAAAATTGCTTTTAGTATTGATGCAGGAAAACGTAGTGATATTGATTTTGGATTTAAACCTATTTATTCTATAACAAATCAATCTTTTAATAGTCGTGTTTTTGTAACTTATGCTCATCGGTCGAAAAAAAATAAATTTAGGTTTAAAAATTCTTTGACTGCCGAATTTAATTTTAGACAATATTCAAAATTTAGAGAACGGTTTTATTATGCTTTTAATACCTATTACCGTAACACAAAATGGCCATTACGAATCCGTCCTTATGGAACATTAAAATTATATTACTATCTCAACGGAAATGACTTGCAATATTACGATGATAAAGGAGAGCCCACAAAAGTAGCTTCGCCGAATGGATTACATGCTTTTAGGTATATATTAGGATTCAAAATATATCCCTCAAAAAAAGCAAGTATGAATTTTTATTATCAAGGACAAAAAGAATTCAATACAGGAACTAAATTTTCAAATAATATCAATGATTTGAATCCTAATTCTGGAAGCATTAGAAGAGATTTCTATGATTTTGGAGTTCTTGGGTTTTCTTTATTTTTTTCACTCTAACAAATAAACAAACATTATGAAGAATTTATTACCATTTAATTTTTTACTGCTTTTATCTATTTTATTATTGGGAACTTCTTGTGAAGATAATAATGCTCCTTATAGCCAATACGAAAATAATGAAGTTGTAGAAAATACTTACACTGGAAATGTCAATGTTACTTCTGGAGGGCAAGATCCAGGAGGTGATTTTACAGGAACAGGTAATTCTGGAACTTATTCTTTTGCATGGGTTAATCCACAAAGAAGAGCAGAAGTCAATTTTGACATTACTACTTCTACAGGCTCTGTACAAATGATTATTAATGATGCCGAAGGGACAGAAGTTTTAAATGTCACTCGCAGTGCAGGAGGAAATGATTCATATTCTGGAGTTACAGAAGCTGGTACATCAGGTACTTGGTTGGTAACAATAATCCTTACAGATTTCAATGGAGATGGAAGTTATTCTATTTCTCCAGGTAGTTAATTTTTTGAAATATTTTTACATTAACAAATAGATACAATGAAAATTAAAAGATCTATCACTACTAAATTTCTAGGAGATCATTGGACGATTAACAAAGATATCGTTCATACTTATATTCCTCAAGCAGGAGATGTAGCTCTTTTTGAAATTATTGATTTAGGAAAACATACTTCTATTCAAGGAATAAATGGGAATAATGTATATCTTTTTCCTGGCGATCAAATGTTGGCTGCTTTTGGCAATCGTTATGCTACAGCTCAATTTGAAGGTTATGTTCCTAATAGTTATTTAGATGAATATCATATTTTGGGTAAAGGAGGTGTTGTTGGAGATATTGCTTCGATGCATGATAAGTTTGAAGATATAGGAACAACAACTTTAAAAATAATAGGATATGCTATTGATGAAAAAGGAAAGGTGCTCAATTCTAAATTTCATCATGTTCAACCTATCACTCAAAATATTTTAAAGAATAAATCTTTTGATATTATTCTTTCAGTAGGAACAAGCATGGATAGTGGGAAAACAACATCCGCAGGTTTTTTGTGTAGAGGTTTATCTTTAGCAGGTAAAAAAACAGCTTATATTAAATTAACTGGAACAGCTTATACTAAAGATAAAAGTTTTGTTAGAGATTGTGGAGCTCATATTGTTAAAGATTTTTCTGATGCTGGATTTCCATCAACTTATGTGTGTAGTATTGATGAATTAATGCATTTACATTGGACTCTAATAGACATGGTGGCTACCAGCAATCCTGATGTAATTGTTATTGAATTGGCAGATGGAATTATTCAAAGAGAAACGAAAGCTTTATTGCATTATGCTCCATTTATGGATAGTGTAGATGGAATTTTATTATCTTGTGGAGACAGTTTAAGTGTTCCTTCTTGTGTAGATTTATTATCAAAAATTGAAATGCCTCCTTTTGCTATTAGTGGTATTTTAACCATGAGTCCTTTAATGATTCAAGAAGTAGAAGATCATGTAAATATTGATGTTTTAACAATAGAACAATTATGTGAACCTGCTTTAATTTCTGAATATGTAAATTTTAAGAAACGTTACAGAGCAACTCTGTAACGTTTTTATTAATTTATCATTAGGCATTCTCCAAGTTCTTTGTATCTTAGATTTATACTAGACTTTATCACGGATTATTGATTATAGTCTATTAATCTAAAAATAAAATCAATGACTAAAAAAGATATAATTAAATCTTTTTTTTCTCAACATAAAATTTTAGTAATTTCTAATTTTATATTAGGTTTTTTTGAAGGTATTTTAACGATATTTATTCCTATTGTTCTAACTCATTTTTTTAGTTTTCTTTTTGATATTAATAGTTATAGAGTTCAATATTTATTACCTATTCCAGAAATGATAAAAAATAATTTTTGGAATTATGTGATCTTTTTTTTTAGTATCATTTTTATTCGTTTTTTACTAGGATTTTCTTTTCGATATTATACAGGAAAAATAGGAGAATTATTTGCTATGCAAATAAAAAATAAATTATTTAAACATCAAATTGATACTGATATTTCCTTGTATGATAAAAGAGGTACAGGGCGTTTTTTATTACGATATAGTGGCGATTTAGGAAGTGTTCAAAATTATATTACAAAAGGAATTATTCGTTTTTTTAAAGATATATTAGTTGTTGGTGTTGCGTTTATTTTTTTAATGCAAATTCATATTTATTTTGGAGTCTTATTTCTAATTATATTTTTAATATCTTTTTTTATTTTATCTTTTCCTGCTAAAAAACTGTATCATATTTCAGAAAAAAGAAGAAATATAAAATCAAGAGTTTTATCATTTGTAAGTGAAAGATTTATTAGTATAAAAAGTATTCGTTCTTTTAATAAAGAATATACAGAAGTTAAAAAATTCAATCGTCAAACAGAAGATATTTATGAAGAAGGAAAAAAATACTTTTTTTGGCAAAGCTTAATTTTTTCTTCTGTTCCTTTTATTTTATATAGCACTATATTAGGAATTATTATTTTAATTTATTTTCAAAATCATAATAATGAATTATTAAAAAATGGTCCTGTTTTATTTGTTGCCATCTTAATTTTCATTTCTATTATTCCCGTTTGTAGAAGATTATTAAATATTCATCCTACTTGGAAAAAAGGTGATATTTCTTTTAAAAAATTAATTAGAATTTTTGAATTACCACTACAAAAATCAGGACGTAAAAAAATTAAAAATATAGCTCATCATTTAGAAATTAAAAATATAAATTTAATTCATCAAAAAAATATTTCTTTTTCTATTTCAGAAAAAGGAATATATCAAATTAAAATAAAAAATACAGAAGATGGTCATCAATTATTACAATTTATTTTAGGATTACAATTTCCAAAACAAGGAAATATTTTTTTAGATAACATTTCTTGTAATACTATTGATGGTAAATCATGGCGACGACAAATTTCTATTATTTCGAATCATTGGAATTTATTAGGCAAAACAGTTTTTGAAGCCATTTCTTATAGTCGAAAAAAAGAAAAAAGAATAATTGCTCAAAAAATTGTAGAGCAATTACAACAAAATATTGCAGAGGAACATCAATTAAATCTCAATCAAAGAATTGGAGAATTTGGAAATAATATTTCTTTAGAACAACAAAAAACATTACAATATGCTAGGGCGTTTTTAACTGAAAAACCTTTTATTTTTATTGAGTCCCCTTTTGAATATTTAAGTCATAATATCAAAAAAAATATACTTGATTTTTTAAATGAGAAACAAAACGAATATAGTATAATTTTATTAGATACAGATGATTTTTCAGAACTTAAAATAAAAAAGATATTTGATTTTACTTAAATAGTTGATCATCCCAATAATTAGAATCAGTATCTGATTTTTTGTTAGGAATATCTTCTTGATCTTTATTAAATGGAGTGTCCTCTATAATTTCTTTTTCCTCTATGATTTGATCTTCTTCTATTATATCAATTTCCTCTGTATTTTCTGTAATATTATGATTGGGTTCTATAATAACTAATTTTTCTGATTCTTCATTAAATGGAGATCCATCATTATGAATTTGGATTAATTTTCTAGTATAAAAAATACAAATGACTAAAATTACAATAGCTAAAATAGATAATTCAGGAATATTTTGTTGTAATAAAAAGAAATCATAAGCTCCATGAAAAACAACAGCCGCTGCTAAACCTAAAAATAACTGCCAATATCTATTTCCTAATTTGAATTTAGCACGACCAATATGATAGCCCATTAAAATACCAAAAGCAGCATGAGCAGGTACAGCAGTAAATGCTCTTAATATAATCGTATCTATACCATATAAATCAGAATATAATAAATTTTCGAGGGTAGCAAATCCCATAGAAACCATTACACTATATACAATTCCATCCATAGGTTCATTAAAATATTTCCAGGGATACGCAAAAATCATGACGCCAATAAATTTGACTAATTCTTCACTAAATGCTACAACACCAAAAGATAAAATAAAAACTTCAACAGGATTTTCTGATTCTTGTATTCCTAAATCAAAACCAATTCTTTCTAAAGCTATAGCAGGTATAGTACTTAAAACACCTACAATAAAACATATTATTAAAAGGAAAATAGGTTCTCTTTCATACCTATCTCTATAAAATATCCAAAAACATATAAATATTCCTGGTAGTATCGCTAATATGGTTTGTAGTGTACTCATTACAATAATTAGTCTTTATAAAATAACCATTTTCCTAATTCCTTAAAGGTAACTTTTTTACCATACATTAATATTCCTACACGATAAATTCTAGCAGATAACCATACAAAAAATATAACTGATGCAATTAAAATAACAACCGATAAAACGATTTGCCATAATGGAGGTTCAAATGCTAAACGTGCAGGCATAATTATGGGAGAGAAAAAAGGAACTAAAGAAGCCCAAACCGCCATTGAACTATTAGGGTTTTGAACTACAGAAAACATCATATATAATGCTGCAATTACAGGAAGTGTAATAGGCAATGTTAAAGATTGATTTTCTGATAAATCATCATTCATTGCAGAACCTACTGCTGCAAATAATGAAGAATACATCATATATCCTCCAATAAAATAAATAATAAATAAAGGAATAATGACTAGCCAATTTTGATTGAAAATTTCTTGAACAAATTTTGCTGGATTGAATTGACTTTCTAATTCTTTTATATCTACTCCTCCCATTTGAGATTGCATATCTTGTGCCTGTGTCATATCTATTCCTGAAACAGCAATTGCTATAAAAAATATAATAGGAATGAGTATTGCCCAAATAGCTACTTGAGTTAATCCTACTAAAGCAACTCCAATAATTTTTCCCATCATGAGTTGAAATGGTTTTACAGAAGATACCATCACTTCAACAATTCTATTGGTTTTTTCTTCTGTAACACTTCTCATGACCATCATACCATATAAAAATACAGCAAAATACATGATAAAACCCATCGCACCTCCTATACCTGTAGCAATAATACTAGCTTCTGAACTTATATTTTTAGGAGCATCACCAATAGATTCTCGATCTAAAGTTACTTGAGTTTTTAAACTCTCAAGACTATCTTTATTAAAGCCAAAAGCATCTGCTTTATACTGATAAATATTTTTTTCTTTTTCATTTTCAATTTTATTAATGAGCCCTATTCCTAATATTCCTTCTGAAGAATGATATTTAACTGTATATTCTTTAGATTTAAGTTGTGCAATAGGAGGTAATTCTAAAATAGCATTGAATTTTTCATTTTCAATATGATCATTGACAGAACCTGTAACTTTTTCAAAAGTTAAACCATTTTCTTCTTTAATATTAATACTATCTGTTCCTAGAATATTCGCATCATCTAATACCGCAATATGTCTTTGTTCTTCTCCTTCGTAATTAATCAAAAGCCCTGCTGCAATCATAAATAAACCAATAGCAATTGGAGTGAGTAAAGTAGTAATAATAAAAGATTTCTTTTTTACTCTTGATGAATATTCTCTTTTAATAATGAGCCATAATTTTTCCATTATGCGATTGTTTTTGATTGTTCAACAACTTGAATAAAAATTTCATTGACTGAAGGAAGTATTTCTTCGAAAGATTGGATAAAAACGCCTTGTTGAATCAATGTATATAAAAATATATTAGAGTCTTTATCGTCTTTTACTTGAATGGTAATTTCTTCATCAGAACGAGTAACTATTGTTATATTATGAGGTAATGATGCAGGTAATGTTCCTTGATATTTAATTCTAAATTTATGCTCCTTGAATTTTTCTTTCACCTCTTTTACAGGACCATCTAATACATTTTTTCCTTGATTGATCAATACTACATTTTCACAAATTTCTTCTACCTGCTCCATTCTATGTGTAGATAAAATAATACTAGCCCCTTTTGTTTTTAATTCAAAAATTTCTTCTTTCATCAAATTAGTATTAATTGGATCTAAGCCAGAAAATGGCTCATCTAAAATCAATAATTTAGGTTGATGAATGACTGTAGAAATAAATTGTACTTTTTGTTGCATTCCCTTGGAGAGTTCTTCTATTCTTTTCTTCCTCCAAGATTGAATATCAAATTTTTCAAGCCAATAATTGAGCTCTTTTTTGGCTTCTTGCAAAGAAAGTCCTTTGAGTCGAGCTAAATAAATCAAATGTTCTCCAACTTTCATTTTTTTGTATAGCCCTCGTTCTTCTGGCATATATCCAATTTGCGAAGGATGCCTATGATTGAGTTCTCCTCCATCTAAAGAAACGATTCCTTCATCAGCTCGTGTAATACCTGTAATAATTCTAATTAAAGAAGTTTTACCTGCTCCATTAGGTCCTAATAAACCAAAAATACAACCTTTAGGAACAGAAAAAGAGACATCGTTTACAGCAGTATGATTGCTATATCTTTTTACAACATTTTTTACATCTAATATATTCAATTTATTACATTATATTTACGTGAAGAAAAATTGTTTTATTTAGATACATGCAAAAGTATTAAAATTTCTTTCAACTTAAATTAAATTATTCACTTAGATTCAATTATGTCAAGAATATTCTTATTTATCAATCCTTTATTATTATTTATTATTAGCAGCATATTCGTTTATTTAGGAATTATGAATGCTTGGTTTGGTGATGTAAGAGAAGGAGTAATGCTTTTTTGTGAATATGCAAGAGATGGACATATCAAACAACCATCTAATTCTTTTTCTAATTTTGCTTTTAGCATTTCTGGCTTAATGGTGGCGTGGTTTGTTTATAAAAATAAAATTGAAGAAAACAATCGTTTTTCCAATTATAATTTTTATCCCATGTTATACTCTGCTTCTTTAATATTAATAGGAGCAGGATCTTTTGCTATGCACGCAACGAATGCTCCGTGGGGCGGTTTTTTTGATTTATTTGCAATGTATTTATTTTCATCTTTTTTATGTAGTTATGCTATAAGTCGTTGGTTCAAATTATCGAATTTATTTTTTATCATTTTTTTTATAATCAATTTAAGTATAGGAATTTTTATTTTATTAGCTCCTAGTATTAAAATGAATTTTATTTTATCTCTTACAGATATTTGGTTTGGCTCACAACTTATAGTCGCCTTTATTTTTGAATTATTCCTAAAATATAAAAGAAAAATTACGATTCATTCTACTTGGGGTTGGGCAGGTGTTCTTACTTTAATTTTTTCATTTATCATTTGGAATTTAAGTAGAACTCATGATAGTATTTTTTGTAATCCACACTCTTTATTTCAAGGACATGCATTATGGCATATTTTAGATGCCATAGCAGCTTATTTTGTTTTTCGATTTTATGTGAGTGAATCAGAAATTGAACCTGCATAAATTTTGAGACAACCGTTTTATCTTTTTTTTAATAGCTTTAATGCTTGAATAAAATTTTAATTATTATGAAAAAAATATTATTTTTTTTATTGATTATTTTCTTTTTTAGTTTTATTAATGATAAACCAGCCTATAAAATTTTTAATAAAAAAGGTAAGGAAATTACTTATCAAAAAATATTAGAAAAAGCTAAAAAAGTAGATGTTGTTTTATTTGGAGAGTTACATGACAATCCCATTGCACATTGGTTACAAATAGAATTAACTAAAGATTTATTTAAAGAAAAAAAGGATAAATTAATTCTAGGAGCAGAAATGTTTGAAGCAGATAATCAATTAATTTTAAATGAATATTTAAGTGGTAAAATTAGTCAAAAGAATTTTGAAAAAGAAGCTCGTTTATGGCCCAATTACAAAACAGATTATAAACCTTTGTTAGAGTTTGGAAAAGAAAATAATACTGGTTTTGTAGCTACAAATATTCCTAGAAGATATGCTTCAATGGTTTTTTATAAAGGTTTAAAATCATTAGATAATTTAAGCGATGCTGCTAAAAAACTTATAGCACCTTTACCCATTGAAGTAGATTTAAGTTTACCTGGATATAAAGAATTATTAGAAATGTCTGGCGATGGTCATGATAGTGAAAACTTCCCTCATGCACAAGCTGTAAAAGATGCTACAATGGGATATTTTATTTCTAAAAGTTTAATTAAAAATGGCGTGTTTTTGCATTTTAATGGTGCCTATCATTCTAATAATTATGAAGGCATTTCTTGGTACATCAAAAAATATAAACCTAAAACAAAAATAATGACAATATCTACCGTTACTCAAGAAGATATTTCTAAATTAAATACAGAACATTTAGGCATTGCAGATGTTATTATTAATGTTCCAGAATCTATGACTAGAACATATTAAAAATTAGTTATGAAACATTTATTATATTTATTTTTCTTTTCTTCTTTTATCTTTTCTTGTAATTCATTAGAAAAAAAAGAAACATTTTTAGAACAAGAAATTAGACGATTACACGACATCGAAACGATGCCTAAAGTAACTGGAGTTATTCCTAAATTAATTAAAGAAATAGTAAATAATGTTGATTCTACTACAGCTACTACATTAATTAATGATTTAAATCAATCAGATGAAATGATGATGGATTGGATGGTAGGATTCAAATGGCAAAAAGATATTGAACCTATTCCTCCTATTGAAAAAAGAATTTCATATTATGAAAAAGAAGTAGAGAAATTAGAAGCATTAAAAATACAAATAAATACTTCTATCAAAAATGCTGAAAAAGGTTTAAAAAAATAAAAATATTTTATTTTTTTAAACCTTGAATAAGTCGATCAATATCTTTTTTATTATTATAAAAATGTACAGCAATTCTTAATCCTGTACCTCTATTAGAAACAAAAATATTTTGTTGTTCTAATTTTTTTTGTTCCTTATTTCCTCCTTCAATAATTACAATTTGTGATTGATGAATTGAAGCATAATTAGAAACAATAGCAATATTATTTTCTTTTAATTTTTGGTATAAATAATTCTTTAATTTTATAACTCTTTTTTCAATATTTTTAATTCCTATTTTTCGAATAAAATTAACACTTGTATTTAATCTAAAAAAAGATTCATGTCGTTCATGTCCTATTTCAAATCTTTTTGCATTTTTAAAAGCATTAAGTCCTTCAAAAGCAGCTCTATATTGCCAACAATATTCTGAGGGATATTTTTCTAATATTTCTTTTTTGACATACATAATACAAATACCAAAACCGCTCATCATCCATTTATAACCACTTGCTAATAAAATATCAACATTATTTTTTTTCACATCAATATTACATGTTCCTAAAGATTGGGTAGCATCTAAAATAAATAATTGTTTTTTTTCTTTACAAATTTTACTAATCGTATTAATATCTATTTTAAATCCTGTTTGCCATTGCACATGACTCATTGCAAAAATATGAGTATTTATTTTTTCAATAGCTTTAATATTTAATTTTCCTTTTTTGGATAATTTTATTTCTTTAGTTTCAAAACCATGAATATCAAAAGGTGATTTTAAAGACGGAAAATCATTTTCTACAAAACCGATATTCTTCAAAGGTTTTAACATGAGAGCCAACCAATTTACAGCAATCGACATATTGGGAACAATAGCTATTTCTTCAGGAGATGCTCCTATAAAATCAGCTACATTTTTTCTAATATTTTCCATTTCAATTGCCCATCGTTCTGCTGCTTTAGCACCTTCTTCAGCATGTTCTTGATATAATTGATGAACATTATCAATTAAAGAATAAGGAATTAAACCTGTTGCCGCAGTATTCAAATATGTAGATTTTTTTAAGGCTTTAAATTCTTTTCGTACTTTTTTCCAATCTGTTGCCATAATATTTTTATTTTGCAAACTATTAAAATACAAATATGGAAACTTTAATTTTAGAAAAGAAAGAAAATTATTTAATTGTTCAATTAAACAGAGGACGTTCTAACCCCATTAATGGAAAAATGGTAGAAGAATTACGTCAATTGATTCGCGATGTAGAAAAAGATGATTCTATTTTAGGAATGATCTTTACAGGACAAAGAAATTTCTTTTGTGTAGGTTTAGATGTTCTTGAATTATATCATTATGATGCTCCTGCAATGGCAAAATTTTGGACTGATTTTACAGATATGGTTCATGAATTAACCGCATTTTCTAAACCTCTTATTTCTGCAATTACAGGACATAGTCCAGCAGGAGGCTGCCTTTTAGCTATTTGTTGCGATTATAGAGTAATGATTAATGAACCTAGATTTAGAATTGGTTTAAATGAAGTTCCTGTAGGAATTGTTGTTCCTAATGGTATTTTAGCTTTATATGGTTTTTGGTTAGGAAAAGGAAAGGCGTATCAAATGTTAATGCAAGGTCATTTATTTGAACCTCAAGATGCTCTTCAAGTAGGATTAGTAGATGAAATTGTAGAACGAGAAAAGGTTTTAGAACAAGCAGAGAAAAAAATGAAATTTTATTTATCGTTTCCTTATAAAGTATGGAGAAATACAAAACAAAATTTAAGAATTCAATTATTAGAGGAATCTGTTATAACAGAAAAAGAAAAAGAAGATACTTTAGAAAAATGGTGGGATCCCGTTTCTAGAAAAGCATTAGAAAAAGTAGTCAATCGGTTGAATCCTAAAAAATAATCTTTAAAAACTAGCTCCTATTCCTAGGGCTATATATTCTGCTACACTTTTATGAGATTTTAAATATACTGCCGCATAAAATTGTGTGGCAGGTTTTCCAATAGGAGGAAAATAATACCTTACAGATAATTTATTATACATGATAAATGGGTTTGTATTTTTTCCTGTTTTAATATAAAAACCTGTTTGTAATAAAACTCCTATATCTCCAAATAATAATTCATCTGCTACAAAAAACATATATCGAGTTGCCTCTTGTTGTAATTCTTTTTTTTCTAAACCCGATAAAAGATGATTCCAATAATGGTAAGCTCCTACATTATATTCTATTTCAAATCCTACCAACATTCGATTGACTAAATTAAAATGAAAAACGCCTGCTGCTGAAGCCATATATATCGGATATCGAGGTCCTCCAGATTGTTGAAATTCTCTAAAAGCAATATCAAAGTGAACTTGTCCTCCCCATCTTTTTTTAGGAATATTTAAAACATCATCATGCCATTGATTTTTTTCCACAGGTTGTGGTGTATATTTGAGTCCTACTAATCCAGAAATTATATTAATACCATAATTAGGCAATTGAGAAGCACCATTAGAAAAATGAGTAAGTCCAAAACCTATATGAGCCGCCCATTGAGAAGAAAAATGATATCCACCATCAAATTTAAAAGCAGTAATATTATTCAATTTTGAACCAATGGCATTATTGGTTGGATTATGGATAGGATCAAATCGTTGTGTTAGATAAGCAATACCAGATCCAAATTGAAAATTAATAAATCCTCTTTCTTTTTTTAATAATGGAATGGTCATATTAGGTAATAATGCGAAAGCATGACCAAATAAATTTTTATCTCCTAGATTAAAATAAACCAAACCTACTCCTAAATGAGGGTATCTTTGATATTGATTCCATGCATCTTTTCCATAAGTTTGATATTTAAAATTAATATCAAAACCTTGACTTATATTTTCTACATCAAATAATAAAACAGAGCTATGTTTTACAATTTTTCCTATATAAATATTAGATTCTATTCCCCAATTCTTAGGAAATTGGGCAAACAATATTGTAGGAAAAAAAAGAATAATTACAATAAATATTTTTGTTACAAAATTATTCATTGATTAAAAAATTATTAGGATTTATACTATCCAAAAATTGAACAGTTTGATGCATATCTTTATATAATATTCGATCCTCTTGCATCGCACTTACTTCATTTCTATATAAAGAAATAAAAGATTCTATTGTAGCAGAAGATTGTAATGGTCTTCGATATTCTAGGGCTTTTGCAGCCAACATTAATTCAATAGCTAATAATGATTTTAAATTTTGAACCACTTTATAACATTTGGTTCCTGCATTTGCCGCCATACTTACATGATCTTCTTGTCCATTACAAGAAACAATAGAATCAACAGAAGCAGGAGTACATAATTGTTTATTCTGACTGGCAATAGAAGCCGCTGTATATTGAGGAATCATAAAACCAGAATTTAAACCTGCATTATCAGTTAAAAAAGGAGGTAAATCTCTTTGTCCACTAATCAATTGATAGGTTCTTCTTTCTGAAATACTTCCTAGCTCAGATAAAGCGATAGCTAAAAAATCAGCAGCTAAAGCTAAAGGTTGTGCATGAAAGTTTCCGCCTGAAATAATAGCATCGGTATCAGGAAAAATATTGGGATTATCTGTTACAGAATTGAGTTCAATTTCTATAACATTCCTAACATAATCAATAGTACTTTTACTTGCACCATGTACTTGAGGTACACATCTGAAAGCATAAGGATCTTGAACATGGACTTTTTCCCTCTTAATAATTTCACTTCCCTCTAGTAAATTTCTACATCGTGTTGCAGTAAAAATTTGCCAAGGATGAGGTCTATTTTGATGTACTCGATCATCAAAAGGTTCTATGCGTCCATCAAATCCTTCTAAAGAAATACAATGAATAATATCAGAAAATTTAGAAAGACGATCCGATTGTATAGAACACCATAAAGAATAAGCTAAAGAAAATTGAGTACCATTTAATAAAGCTAAACCTTCTTTGGATTGTAATGTTAAAGGCTTCCAATTCATTTTTTGATGAGCCTCTTGAGCAGATATTTTTTGTCCTTGAAAATAAACATCTCCTTCTCCAATTAAAGCCAAACTTAGATGAGCTAAAGGAGCTAAATCTCCTGAAGCTCCTAAAGAACCTTGCTGGTATATTACAGGAAAAATATTATGATTATAAAAATCAATTAAGCGTTGTACTACATCTATTCGCACACCAGAATATCCATAAGACAAACTTTGTATTTTAAGAAGCATAATGATTTTAGTGAGTTCAATAGGTACTTCTTCTCCCATTCCACAAGCATGACTTTTTACTAAGTTATGTTGTAAAACTTCAATTTCATTATCTTCAATTTTGATATTACATAAAGAACCAAAACCCGTATTAATTCCATAAAAAGGAGCTTCAGAATTTTTTAATTTTTCATCTAAAAATGTTCTACATTTTTGAATGGCTCTTGTTGCTTCTTCTGATAAATGTATGTGAAATGAATTATCCATAATTTTAGCTACTTCTTTTATGGATAAAAATTCTTTACTGATATAATGTATAGATGTCATTTATTTTTATTAATTTAAGCAGGACTTTAGCATTTTTTAAAATGTATAGTCCTATTCAGATCATAATTAAATTAAAAAATATGAAATCAAAATTACTAATAATATTTTCATCATTGTTATTTATAATGAATACTTCTGCACAAAATATTAATTGGGCAGAAGATATTTCTTGTTTACTTTATACACATTGTACCTCTTGTCATAATCCAAATGGTATTGCTCCTTTTTCCTTAATGGATTATACCGATGCATATAATCTTAGATTTTCTATACAATATAGTGTAGTGAATGAAATAATGCCTCCTTGGTCTGCTGATCCCAATTATGTTTCTTTTGCACATGAAAGGGTATTAAGCCCTGAAGAAATTCAAATGATTGATGATTGGGTAAATGAGGGAGCACCAGAGGGAGATCCTCAATTAGCACCTATTCCCCCAACCTATAATTCATCAGAACAAATTACTTCTCCTGATTGGGTAGCTCAAGCTACTACTTATACTTCTCAAGCTTCTAATTATGATGAATATAGATGTTTTGCTATCTCTAATCCATTTAATACAGATAAATATATTACCGCTCTTGAAGTCGTTCCTGGTAATATTGAAATTGTTCATCATGTACTCATTTTTAAAGACAATACAAATACCCCTTTAAATAATGATAATGGTGATGGATATTCTTGTTTTGGAGGAACAGGAAGTAGTGGCTCTGATTTTATTGGGGGCTGGACACCAGGACAAGGAGCTATTAATTTTCCTGATGGTATGGGAATTAAACTTGAAGCAGGAGAAACTATAGTTTTACAGACTCATTATCCAGCGGGTAGTGCTGGACAAATAGATAATGGGACTAAAGTAAATTTTTCTTTTTCTGATACTCCCATTATTCGAGAAGTATTTAATGATGCAGTTTTGAATCATTTTACTTCTTTATCTAATGGACCCTTAAATATTCCTGCCAATACTACTCAAACATTTTATGCAGATTATACCATTCCTGCTAATGTAACTGTACTTTCTATTTATCCCCATATGCATTTAATAGGTAGAAGTATTAATGTCTATGCTGTAACTCCAGGGGGAGAAAATATTCCATTAATTGATATACCTGAATGGAATTTTGAATGGCAAAATAGTTATGATTATCGACAGCCCATTTATTTGCCTGCAGGTACAACTATATTTAGTGAAGCATTTTATGATAATACGACCAATAATCCTTTTAATCCTAATAATCCTCCTCAAAATGTAAGTGCAGGAGAAGCAACAACCGATGAAATGATGGTTGTATTTTTTTCTTATTTACCCTATCTTTCAGGAGATGAGAATATTATTATAGATACTTCTTCTGTAAGCATTAATTATTGTGATACATTATCTGTTACAAATCCAATTTCAGCTACTATTACGAATCAAGGTCCTATTGAAATTTGTGAAGGAGAATCTATCATTTTAATGGCTT
Organism: Saprospiraceae bacterium; assembly: GCA_020630895.1. GTDB lineage: Bacteria > Bacteroidota > Bacteroidia > Chitinophagales > Saprospiraceae > JAHDCE01. The sequence continues at coordinate 909 of JAHDII010000041.1, read as the reverse complement.
CTCCAATAAATAATAATTATTCTTATCAATGGCTATTAGATGGAAATATAATTCCCACAGCAAATAGCAATTCATATAGTGCTGATGAAACAGGAGATTATCAAGTGATTATTTCTGATAATACAGGAGATTATTATTCTAATATCATAGATGTTGTTGCCCATTCTTTACCTATTGCAAATGCAGGAGAAGATGAAACAATATGTGAAGGAGAATCAATAGTTTTAACGGCATCTGGAGGAAGCAATTACTTGTGGAGCAATAATGTAAATATGTCTAATAATGCAGTTAGCCCACTTTCTAGCACCACTTATTCTGTTACTGTTACAGATAATAATGGTTGTTCCAATTCAGATAATGTAATGGTCAGTGTTAATGCTGTACCTCCCACTCCTTCTATTACAGAAATAAATTCAAATACTTTGGAGTGTAGTATTAATGGAGATAGTTATTTATGGTATTTAGATGGTGTTTTACTAGGACAAACAGGACAACAAATTACAGTAAATGATGAAGGAAACTATACTGTAGAAATTATTATTAATAATTGTGTCTCTTTAACTTCTTCTCCATATAATTATATAAATACATCTACTATTGATATTTCAAATTCTATTAGATATCAAATTTTTCCTAGCCCCAATAATGGAAATTTCATACTTGAATTGGATGAGGTTTATCCAGAGTTAAACGTTGAAATTACAAATACAACGGGACAAATTATTTTTACTAAAAAATATTATCAATTAAATACTATTCCTATTGAGGTTAATAGAATTTCAGGTATTTATTTTATTCATATTTATACTCAAAACCATAAAGGTAGTGCTAAAAAGATAGTAATACAATAGAAAAATAGTTTCTAAATAAATTATAAATAAAAAAATATGTTAAAAAAAAGAGTTGGGC
>JAHDII010000040.1 GCA_020630895.1 Saprospiraceae bacterium | reverse complement strand
CATATTTTTTGCCTTCACTTTGATTAAATGCTTTTTTGTAATTGTTTTTTTTGAGACGAATAATAAAATCTATGCCATTGTCTGACAGAAAGTTAAACCAATCTATTCCATTATATTCTCTATCTGCAATTAGAATTTTTCCTGATAAATTAAAATACTTTTTGGCTTTACGAATTATCTTTTTTCTTTCATTTTGATTAGAAGCTCCTCGCTTTCTTAAATCTATCCAATAAATGGGAATAGCTATACCTTGATAAACTACACTTAAAGTCAAATAATGGTGTCTAATAATGCCTTTATTCCAACCTGTCCCATCTAGTAATAAATAATCACTTTTTAAGCGTAATATTTCAAATACATATTTTAATAAACATAACCATAAACTGCTAAATGAATACAAATTAAATATTCGGATTAAGCGTTCATAATGAGATTTGGGTTGTACATCTGTTGTTCCCAAAATATTGCCTACTGTGCCTTTTAATTTATACAAGCACACTGTTTCTTTTTGTAGGATACACAGTACTAATATTAATATATTTTTGAGACAAAATTTACTCCATTTTGGAAATTTTTCTGTAAGTTTGCTCAAGAGCGGTTCAAGGTCTTGTAATTTCTTTTTCATTCACAAATTTCATCCTTTTTCCGCTCTTTTTATATTTTTGTAGAGGACTATGAATGGAATGTTTAAACTGTTTGTGTGGTTCTCCTATGCAACAAAAAGAACATGAAGAAAGACTCCTAACTTTTGAGAAATTTATTCTTGAATATGAAAAAAGAATAAAAGAAAATAATTCTCTATTATTAAAAAAAATAAGGACTATTGTAAAAATATTTTATTAGATAAAAGTAAAGAAATAGCAGCGCAAAAAAATATTCATTTGATTATAGAAAAAGAAAATATTCTTTATATGAAAAATCATAAAAATATGACTCAAGGAATGATTCATTTTTTTAAAATAAGAAAAGAAGAAGAATGGAAAAATGAGTACTTTTTAAAAGATGTAGAAGTAATCAAAAAAGATTTTAACTTGTTTTTATGGTATAAAACAAAAATAGATCAAACTATAAAAAAAATATTAAGTTTGTTTCGTTAAAAAATATTGAAGGAAGAAAATAAATTCAGATATCTAATAGGGAATAATTTAAGAGAATAACCTGAGAATAAAGAAACATTTAATTCGGGATACTCTGATGTAAAAAAATTATTAATTTATCTATAATTTAAGTTTTTTGAATCGTTTTTAATGCATTAAATAAAGTAGAATCTTTTGAAATTAAAGCTCCTTCTTCCATTAATAAAAAAGCTTCTTTTTCTTTAGTAAATTTGAATTTTTTTTCTCCTGAAAAAAAGTTGACTTTACCTCCAGATTGTTGAAGTTGTATCAACATTTCTTGAGGAGACTTATTTTGAGTAAAATCTAAATTTGTTTTTTCATCTGCTATAATACCTAGCATAATAATTTTATCATCCAATAATTGATATACTCTTACATCTTTTGTCCTGCGATGTTCTAAAAAATCTACTTTTGATAAAATCTTGTCAAATACAATATCACTAAAAATTTCTATTAAAGAATTCGCTTTATCAATTTTATCTTTTTTAATTTGAATCCAATCATCTGCTGTAATAGAATGAGATGCTAAAAAACGAACAAATTCTTGTTCTAATTCTTTCAACTCATCAATAGTTAATATTCTATATTTCACGGCAATTACTTTTTTTTAAAAATGATGACAAAGATCTATAAATAAATTCAAATAACTAAAATAAAAACAAAAAAGACTGCCTTCAAAAGACAGCCTCTCATTTTTAATGTAATTAATATTATAAAGTTATTCAGTTTACTTTTTAGCTACAGGAGCTTTTTCTTCTTCTTTTGAACCTGTTTTTCTAATAGAAATAGTTTCTACCTCTTCTCCTGATTGTATATATAATCTATACACTCCTTTAGGATATGAACTTAAATCAAAAACTAAGTTGTTTAAATCTGCTGAAAGAGTTGTTTCATTTTCTTGTAATAGATCTCCTTTTAAATCTTTAATAGCATAAGTTATTGTAAGTTCTTTAAATGCATCAATAGTTAATTCTATAGTTTCACTTTCTAGTGATGTATTGATAGAGGCAATCATAAAGTTATTATCTGTTTCTTTATTTACAATTACTGTTTGAGAATAACTATACTCTCCGTCAAAGTCTAATTGCTTAATTCTATAGTATGTACGCCCTTTTTGTGCGTCTAAATCCATAAAACGATAAGTTTTATCCTCTGAAGAAGTTCCAGCTCCTTCAACTTTTCCTATTTCAGAATAATCTAATCCGTTTTCAGATTTTTCTATAACAAATTCTTGGTTATCAATTTCGCTAGAAGTGATCCATTCCAACATATTTCCAATTGAATAATCCTCTCCAACAGCAAAAGATTCAAAGGTGCATTCTGCCTTAACTGTTAAGGTCAAAAAAGCGGCTAAAATAATTGTGGCAAAAATTCTCATAACTTAACTATTTTAATATTGTGGAATAGTTTCATACTACATTTATGAAGGCAATTTGCTTTATATTTATAGTAAGTTCAATCCACTAGGTTTTATAATTTGTGACAATGTTTATAATTGTCACTTTAACATTTTTTTAATATGTTAAATCAAAAACCATTCCAATTAAGTTAATTTTATATATGTATCTAACTATTAAACAGCATAAAATGTTAATACAAGTTAAAATAAGATCTATATATTAAAGTAAGATGTCACAATTTTTATTTCGCATGTAACAGATTTACACCCAACATTCTTTCTCTAATCCACTCTCTTGAGGGGTCAATATTTCCATTATTAATATAATATTCTGCAATAAGGCTAGCAATGGGTGCAGCATAGGAACCTCCAAAGCCTGCATTTTCAATAAATACAGCAACAGCTATTTGGGGATTTTCTTTAGGAGCAAAACAGAAAAATACAGAATGATCCGTTCCTGAATTTTCAGAAGTACCCGTTTTCCCACAAAGGTTAAAAGAAGGAACATCTGCTAATCTAGCTGTTCCTGCCTTTACGGCGAGTTCCATTCCATCATGAACTGCATCAAAATATTGAGAAGGTATCCGAGTAAATGTTTTATTATATCGAACAGGTTTTAAAGTATTATCTATTTCAAGATTTCTAGCTAAGTGAGGTGTAATATACCAACCTTTATTAGCTATCGTAGCAGCTACATTTGCCATTTGAAGAGTTGTCATTTGTGTTTCTCCTTGCCCTATCGCCAAAGAAATAACAGTTGGAGATTTCCATCCTCCTTTATTTTTAGGATACCATTTATCATAAATTGCAGAATTAGGAAGAGCTCCTTTTTTCTCATTTGGCAAATCAATACCTAAAGTTTGTCCTATTCCAAAATCTCTTAAATAACTAGCTAAAGTATCTAATCCTTCCCCTGCTTTTTTAAATCCATACTGATCTACAACTTCTCTAAACAATTGGCAATAATAAGAATTACAAGAATGTTGTAATGCTTTTCTTACTGTTGAAGGATATTCATGTGAGTGACAACCCAAAGGACGACTTCCTCCATAATCATATCCTCCATGACAAGAAACACCTCTATTCTCTTTCCAAATTCCTAAATGTACTCCTATTAAAGACATCATTGTTTTATAAATAGAGCCTGGAGGATATTGGGCCATTAAAGATCTATCATATAAAGGTTTAAGAGAATCTTGAGATAATGCAGCAAAGGCAGTTCCTCTATTTCTATTAATAGACAAAATATTAGGATCATAAGTAGGAGTACTTACCATAGTCAAAACTTCTCCTGTTTTAGGATCAATAGCAACTACCCCCCCTCTTTTATTTTTCATGAGTTCTTCAGCAAACATTTGTAGCTCAACATCAAGTGTTGTTATTAAATTCGTTCCTGAAACAGCTTCTTTATCTTTATTTCCTCCCATCCAACTTCCTTCAATTCTACCCCAATTATCTTTCATTACTTTTTTATTCCCTTTCTCTCCTTTTAGCATGTCTTCATACTGAGCTTCTAATCCTTTCACCCCAATATAATCTCCTCTTTCATATTTATTATCAGATTGTTCTATTTGTTCTTGTGTTACTTCACTTACATAACCCAAAACATTAGCACCAATTTTATATGGATAACTCCGTACATTTCTCATTTGAACAAAAAATCCTGGAAATTCATATAAGCTTTCTTGAAATCTAGCATATTGTTCAGCCGTTATTTTTTTAAGAAAAGTAAAGGGTACTTTTTTATCCCAACGAGAATCTTTCCAATTTTTATCTAAATTTTTATTAAATGTTTCAATATCAATATCTAGTAATTGACAAAATTTAGCAGTATCCATATCTCCTACTAAATTTTTAATCACTAATAAATCATACATTGCTTTATTAGTGACCAATAGTTTTTTATTTCTATCATAAATCAATCCTCTTGAAGGATAAATTGTAATATTAGAAACTACAACAGCTCTTGCTTTATCAGCATAAGAAGAATCTAATACTTGGAGTTGAAAACTTTTAAGAATTAAAACAATTCCAATAAGAGTAAAAAAGCCTCTAATAATATATTGTCTATTATTGAAATTATCTTTAGTGGACATATTTTATTAATTTTTAGGATTAATTAAATATGCATGAATAGCAATAATTCCCATAGAAAAAAGAAAACTAATTAATGTACTCAAAAGAATTTGAGGTAATTCTACTATTGAAAAAATTTCCATAGAATAATACCAAAATAGATGAATCAATAAAAGTGTTCCTGTATATCTAAAATAAAGAGCTGTACCTAAACGGTATCTTGTAGGGCTTTGTCCTTGAGGATATCCTCCTTTAGGCTCTTGAATTTTTAATATAAATGGTCGAATAGTTCCTGTAAGTACTCCTGCTGCTGCATGTACTCCAATAGAATTATAAAATAAATCAATTGTAATACCCAAAAAGAAACCAAGAAGTATTAAAGCCCATTTAGGTGTTTCATAAGGTAGTAGAAATAGAAATAAAGGATAAATAATGAATTGTCCCCAAAGATTAATATTTTGAAAAACTAGTCCTTGCAATAAAACTAGAATAATAAAACGTGCGATATTTGATAAAACTCTATTGCTCATTTATTATTTCTTTTTCTAATTGCAATTGATCATCTTGAAATAAATTTTGAACAACATATACATGTTTTATTCTATTCAAATCTTCTGATAATTTTACTTTTATCTTATGAAAAGGAGAACCTTTTTCTTCTTCTATTTTATCAATAACTCCCACTATAATTTCTTTAGGAAACATACTAGAATAACCACTAGTTACAATAGTATCTCCTATTTCAACAGCAGCATGTTTAGGAATCGCTTCTACATCCATAATTGTAGAGTTTGTGCCTGACCAAATTAATGAACCAAAAAATCCTGCTTTTTTTGTAGCAACAGATATTTTTGTTTGCTGATGTAACAAGGACATGATAATGGAATATTTTTCATTAGATGCTAAAACAATTCCTACAATTCCATTTCCTCCTATTACGGCACAATTTTTTTTAATTTTATGATTTTTGCCTCTATTAATGGTAAGATAATTATTAGGCCGATTAGTTGTATTATTGACTACTTCTGCTTCAACATATTTATATTGTGGTAAATATTCTTGGTTGTACGCTGTATCAGAAACAATAATATTATTAAATTTAGATACTTCTAAACGTTCAAATAATTCTGCATTATTTTTTGTAACTTTATTTAATTCATCACTAATTCCTCGAATACGAGTTACTCTATTAGTAATATTATACATCCAACCAGAAAAAGCATTACTAGTAGCTGTAAATATTTTACTTTGTTCTCTATTAAAATTAATAATTAAAATAAGACAGACTATTTCTAAAAATAGAAATAAGAATAATGAATTATGCTTTATTAGTAATCTTATCAGATTCTGCATATTGCATCAACTGATTTAATAAAATGAATTAAAAAATAAGTAATGAATGTTATTTAAATTTTACGAGAATAAAGATTTAAATAACATTCAGAATTGTGTATATTTTAGACATTTTTAATAGATGGAAAAAATTATATATTTTTTCTATCTATTAAAAATGAATATCTATCTGTATTCTTTAGTGCGATTCCTGTACCTCTTACAACTGCACGTAAAGGATCTTCTGCAATATGAACAGATAATTTTGTTTTTTGACTAATTCGCTTATCTAAACCTCTTAATAATGCTCCTCCACCTGTAAGATATAAACCTGTTTTATAAATATCTGATGCTAATTCAGGAGGTGTATTTTCAAGAGCTTTAAGAATAGCGTCCTCTATTTTAGAAATAGATTTATCTAAAGCATGAGCAATTTCTCCATAAGAGATTTTTATTTGCTTAGGAATTCCTGTCATTAAATCACGACCATTCACAGCATAATCTTCTGGAGGAGTTTCTAAATCATGTAAAGCAGAACCTGCATTAATTTTAATTTGCTCTGCTGTACGTTCTCCTATTAAAATATTGTGCTGACGTTTCATATAATTCATGATATCCATCGTAAACTCATCCCCTGCAATTCTAATCGATTGATCACAAACAATACCTGACAAAGCAATTACAGCAATTTCTGTAGTTCCTCCCCCTATATCAATGATCATATTTCCTACAGGTTCTTCTACATCTAATCCAATTCCTAAAGCGGCTGCCATTGGCTCATGAATCAAATAAGTTTCATTAGATTCTACATGATCTGCTGAATCAAAAACAGCTCTTTTTTCTACTTCGGTAATTCCAGAAGGGATGCAAATTACCATTTTCATAGAGCCAAAAAATTTCTTTTTATTATCCATCATTCCAATCATTCCAGCAATCATGCTTTCAGCAGCTTGGAAATCTGCAATTACTCCATCTCTAAGAGGTCGAACTGTTTTAATATTTTCATGAGTTTTACCATGCATTTGCATCGCTTTTCTCCCTACAGCAATAATTTCGTTGGAACGGCGATCTATTGCTACAATAGATGGTTCATCAACGATTACTTTTCCATCTTCAATAATTAAGGTGTTTGCAGTACCTAAATCGATGGCGATTTCTTTTTTAAATAAATTGAAAAACTTCATAGAAGTATATGCCTCATTTTTTCTTAGTTAAAGTTATCTCAAGTAGTTATTGAACACTCTTTTTTAAGTCTTCAAAAAATAAAAAATCATATTCAGTCTCGGATTCTTACAAAGGACGTTATTTTTTTGTATAAATAAAAAAAACTAGTCTATTTTTTATCAGTATTTTCAATATTTATTTAAATCTGGTGATTTATTTTAAAACATCATTATAAAATAATTTTTTTCGGCTAAAAATAAAGTCTAATCGTGAAAATAATTTTTCCATTATTCATTGAATCATAATTAGATATTCATCAAAAAATATAATTAATGTTCTAAAATTGAAATATTTTTTTTGATGATAAAAGCAACATAAGCAATTCCAAAAATAAGAACATAAGCAATTAATTTTTGACTAGCTGCTTGGATAATTAGTGCTTGTTTTGATTCTTCTGGTTTGGGGCCCAATGAGATTAAAAGAATATACATTAATAAAATACAACAAATAAAAATTAAAACATGGGCTGCTTTTCTAGGAAAAGTTTTTGTTCTAAAAATAGCCGCAATTAAAAATATAATAGCTAAGAGCAATAATCGAAATCCTATATTGACAAAAAGTTCGTGAATTGGACGTCCTAAATCCCAAGGTGTAAATGCTATTCCTATAAAACCAATTCCAGATCCTATACCTATAATTGCCATGAATAAGATAACTATTTTTGTTTTTTTATCTTGAGCAAAAATAGAAGAAGTACAAGTAAAAAATAAAATAAGACATACACCTAAAATGCTTAATGAACTTGAAAAAAGAACCATCGAAATCCAATTAGAATTTCCTTCAAAATCTATGGTACGTCCTAAATCCGAAAAGAAATTTTCAAAAAAAGAATAATGTTCCAAAGAGGAATTAAAAATTGTCCCTCCAGGAAATGCAATCATAGCAATAATACTGAGTATAAAAAACTGAATACTTCCAAATAAAACAGCATTTATTGCAAAGTGTGTAATTTTATTTTGAAATGGCATGATTATTTGTTTTACATATTAAAAAAAATGTTAATTTTAAAATTACAATTTATCATTTAACAAGGCAATCTTATGGCTCAATCACAAAAGAAAAAAAAGAAGTCTTCTCAAAAAAATACTACAAAAACAATTCAAATACCTAAACCTTGGTCCCCCTCAAATAATTTATACTTTTTGGTGGGTATCTTAACAATAACATTCATTGCTTTTTCTCCAGCAATCGATAATAGTTTTGTGAATTGGGATGATCCATATTATGTCCTTGAAAATCCTTTTGTAAATTCTTCATTTTCTTTTGATAATATTAAATCTATTTTTACTTCTCCTACCAATGGAGCTTATGCTCCTTTAAGCGTTTTTTCTTTTATGATAGAATATCAACTTGTAGGAGAAGCTCCAAAATTATATCATTTCAATAATATATTATTACATTTAGGATGTACATTTTTTGTCTATTGGATTATGCTTTTATTAGGCTTAGGAAAATGGCCTTCTGCTTTTGTAGCATTATTATTTGGTATTCATCCCATGCGAGTAGAATCTGTAGCATGGGTAACAGAACGAAAAGATGTTTTATTTGGAATTTTTTATTTAGCGAGTATTGTTTGTTATATCTATTTTATAAAAACAAAAAACAAAAAATATTTTAAATGGATTATTCCATTATTTATTTTGTCTTTATTATCAAAAATTCAAGCCGTCTCTTTGCCTTTATCTTTACTAGCTTTAGATTATTATTTTAATCGTCCAATGAAAAAAGATCTTTTTATTGAAAAGATTCCTTTATTTATTTTATCTCTTCTTGTTGGTCTATTAGGAATTTATTTTTTACAAGAAACAGAAGTATTAAATGTAGCTTCAAACGAACTGCCATTTTTCAATAAAATTTTAGCTGGATTTTATGCTTTAATGGTTTATGCTGTAAAGGCTGTTATCCCTTTTGAGATGACTGCTATATATCCTTTTCCTCAACAAATCAATCCTGCTATTATGATTTCTGTTCCTTTTGTTTTAGGAATCGGATTTGTTGTATATAAAATGAGAAATTCTTCAAAAGCTATTGTTTTTGGCGTTCTTTTCTTTTTAGTAAATATCATTTTTTTACTTCAAATATTAGGAGCAGGTCAAGGATATTTATCTGATAGATTTTCATATATTCCTTACTTAGGTCTATTCTTTTTGATGGGATTGTTTTTAAAATTTTTATTAAAAAAATATGCTTCATCATCTCTTTTAATAAAAATAGGAGCAGGAATTTACTTAGCCTTATTATTCTTCCTAACATACTTACAAAATGATGTATGGCAAGATGATTTATCTCTTTGGACACAATCATTAAAAAAATATGAAAATTCCTTTGCTCATTCTAATTTAGCTTCCTATTATAAAAATAATAATGATATTGAAAAAGCTTTAGTTCATTATGAAAGTGCTTTAAAGTTTGAACCTAACAATGCTTTTTTATTGACCAATATTGGAACAATTCATTCTATGAAAAATAATCATTCTAAAGCTATTGAATTATTAAACCAAGCAGAAGGAATTAATCCTAATTTTAAGGATATATATATGAATAGAATGTTAGCACATTATTTTACAAATAATTCCCAAGCAGCATTAGCTGATGCGGAAAAATACCTAAGTATAGATCCTAATAATCCCGATGTTATGAGTCAACGAGGCTTTTTTAAAGCTACACTTGGAAATGTAAATGGAGCTATCCAAGATTATAATCAAGCCATTCAAATGAATCCTAACAAAGGAGCATATTATTTTAATCGTTCTAAGGCGTATCAGAGATTAGGCAATTTGAATCAAGCATTCAATGATGCTCAAAAAGCTCAACAATTAGGGCATAATTTGCCTCAAGGATATTTAGAGGAGTTACAAAATTAAAGTATGGCTAATAGTACAGCTACATAATGACAAATACTACCTCCTAAGACAAATAGATGCCATATCGCATGATGATAGGTTAGTTTTTTCCATAAATAAAAAATAACACCTAAGGAATAAGATGCGCCTCCAATAGCTATCATATACAAGGTATTTGTTGGAATAGACTCTAATAAGTTTCCTGGCATTACTACAATGATCCAACCCATTGCTACATAAATAATAGTAGAAAGAATATTAAATTTTCCTACCAAAAATATTTTAAAAATGATACCAAAAAAAGTAAGTCCCCATAAAGTACTTAATAAAATAATACCAGAACTATCGAAGCTGTATATCAAAATAAAAGGAGTATAACTTCCTGCAATTAAAAAGTAAATACTAATATGATCTAATATTCGCATCACTCGTTTCACTTTAGGATGGCTGATACTATGATATAAGGTAGAAAAAGCATAAACCATTAAAAATGAAAATCCAAAAATACTTGTTCCTACAATAGCTGCTGTGCTTCCTGAAAATGTAGCTGCCGCAATAACTATAGGAATAGATACAATTCCAAACAAAACACCAAAGCCATGAGTAATACTATTAGCTAATTCTTTTCTTAATTCTATTGGACTTAAATTCATAATATGCTAATTTTATATTTATTGGATATTAAACCTACAATTTAATCTTTAATTTGTTGTATAAATAAAATAAAAAAATTGAAACGAGGAAAAGTATTAATTACAGATGGTGTTCATGAACTGATGTTTAAAGAATTAAAAACATTAGGTTTTTCTTATGATTATATGCCTAAAATTACTTTAGATCAGGTGCATCAAATTATTCATGAATATGAAGGTATAGTTGTGAATAGTAAAATTATAGCTGATAAGTCGCTTTTTGATAAAGCTCCAAAATTAATTTTTATTGCCCGATTAGGTTCTGGTATGGAAATTATAGATCAAGAATATGCTAGGAAAAAAAATATTTTTGTGATTAATTCTCCTGAAGGAAATAGAAATGCTGTAGCAGAACATGCTTTAGGAATGTTATTAGCTTTGGCGAATCATTTTATTATTGCAGATAGGGAAGTAAGGCAAAAATATTGGAATAGAGAAAAAAATAGAGGGTTTGACATTCAAGGAAAGACTATTGGTTTAATTGGTTTTGGACATACAGGAAGTACATTTGCTAAAAAATTAATGGGACTAGAAATGAATGTTTTAGCTTATGATAAATATAAAAATGATTATACTCATTCTTTTCCTTTTGTTCAAGAATCGAGCATTTTAGAAATTCAAAAACAAGCAGATATTGTTAGCTTTCATTTACCTTTAAATGAAGAAACAAAACACTATTGTAATTCTAATTTCATTAAAGGATTTCAAAAAAATATTGTAATTTTAAATACTTCTAGAGGAGCTATTATTGAAACAGAAGCTCTTATTCAAAATTTACAATTAGGAAAAGTTTTGGCTGCGGGATTAGATGTTTTTGAAAATGAAAAACCTCATACTTTTTCTGAACAAGAAAATTCTTTGTATCAACAATTATACAATATGAATCAGGTGATATTAACGCCTCATGTTGCTGGTTGGACTCATGAATCTAAAAGAAAATTATCAGAAATGATTATTATCAAATTAAAAAAACATTTAAAAGAAAACTCAAAATAATCTTAAATTAATATTATGGTTTTTAATACACCTACGCCTCCTTATTATAGTGTCATTTTTTCTTCTCAACGCAATGATTTAGATCATGACAATTATGAATTTATGGCTATAAAAATGGTTCAATTAGCCCAAGAACAACAAGGCTTTTTAGGGTATGAAAGTTATAGAAATAATGAAGGGATAGGTGTTACTATTTCTTATTGGGAAACTCTTCATGATATTTCAGAATGGAAAAGAAATATGGAACATCGAGAAGCTCAAAAAAAAGGTCGAGAGCTTTGGTATGATGCTTATTCTTTGCGAATTGCAAAAATAGAACGAGATTATTTTTTTCAACAAAAAGATGAAAATTAATATGGAAGATTTAAGAGTTAGTTTAATACAGTCAGCTTTGTATTGGGAAAATCATCAAGCCAATTTGGAGATGTTTGATGAACAATTATCTACATTAAAAGATCATACAGATTTAATTATTTTGCCTGAAATGTTTACAACAGGATTCTCTATGCATCCTGAGCAATTAGCAGAAAAAATGGATGGTTCTTCTGTAGAATGGATGAAAAAGACAGCAAAAATATTGAATGCTACAATAACTGGAAGTTTAATTATTGAAGATAATAACCAATACTTCAATCGTTTAATTTGGATGAATCCCAATGGAAATTATGAATATTATGATAAACGTCATTTATTTTCTTTAGCGAAAGAAGATCAAGTTTTTTCTCAAGGAAATAAAAGATTAATTGTTGAACTGAAAGGTTGGAAAATATGTCCTCTTATTTGTTATGATTTACGTTTTCCCGTTTGGTCTAGGAATACAGAAAATTATGATGTCTTAATTTATACAGCTAATTTTCCTGCTAAAAGAAGATATGCTTGGAGACATTTATTAAGAGCTAGAGCGATAGAAAATCAGTGCTATGTTTTAGGAGTAAATATTGTAGGAAAAGATGGTAATCATTTTGAATATTCTGGCGATTCATCCATCATTGATCCTAAAGGCCATTTGATTAAAGAATTAACAGATAAACAGGGGATCATTCAATATTCATTACAATATAATGAGGTTCAAAATATTAGAACTCAATTACCATTTTTAAATGATAGAGATCTTTTTGAAATAAAATAACTATATTTACCCAGAATCATTAGAAAAACCTGAATATATATGAGCTCTTCTCGCAAAAAAAAGAGTATAAAAGGAAAAGGAAAAAAAAGTACTGATTTTAACTTTAGAGAAACATTTATTTTTGAAAATAGATTTTTAATTGCTTCTTTATTCGGAATTTATTTTTTGCTATACCTTTTTATTAGTTATTGCTATCCTTTCCCCTATTTTGATCCAGATACTGGAACTTATATTTTATCTGCTAGATACGAAAAAATAAGTGGTTATCGCCCTTTTGGATATTCTGCTTTTCTACAATTTTTTAATTATATTTCCCAAACAGCAAGCTTTGTTTATGCCACCCAATATTGGTTTATGGCTATTTCAGGAATTACTTTATTACTAAGTGTAAAAAGATATTTTCCTCCTCAAAACAAATGGCTTTTTTATGCTTTATCTTTCTTTTTTATTGCATCACCTTCTACTCTATATATTTCTACATGGTTAATGAGTGATTCTCTTTTTATTAGCCTTTCTTGGTTATGGTTAGCCTCATTATTCTTTTTATTAAAAAGTGATTGGAATATTAAATGGATATTGATGTTTTTGATTCATTTATTTTTAATGTATTGGATTATATACATCCGTTATGCAGGTGTTGTTTTTCCTATGGTTTCTACAGTTGCTTTTATTTTCAGATATAAGTGGCTAGGCTTATGTATGGCTCCATTATCATTTTTTCTGGCATTTTATTTATATCAAGATGCTAAAAACGCTAACAAGAAACATTATGATTATGCTACATATTCAGGATTTTCTGGTTGGTTAAAAGCAAATAATGCCCTATCTATTATTCCTTATACAGATATAAAACCTCAAGATTTTAAAGATCCTAATTTACAAAAATTACATCAATTTGTACTTAATAAACCCGATTCTATATTTACTACAAGAAATGTAATGACAGCCAATTTTATGTGGTTAAAAGATTTTCCACTCAAACAATTTTTCTTTCATTATTTTAATCTTAATAAGGATAAAAAAACTTATCTCTATGTTTGGTCTTATCTTGGAGATGTTTATAACGATTATGGAAATACATTAATAAAAAAGCATCCATTTTTATATTTCAAACATTTTTTATGGCTTAATTTTGAACGAGTTTTTTATATGAATAATATTCATGTTTTATTAAAAAATAATGAATCTACTCATACCGATGAACGTGTTACAGGGTATTATACTGATATAGAAAAAGATAGTACTACAAAAGCTCATTTAGATATTTATGGGAATTATTTTAATGGTTTATATTTAAAATGGATCAATGTTTTAAAATGGCTAGCCATTTTAGGAACACTTATCTTTCTATTTATAAAAAGAAAAGAAATATATTTTAATGAATATCAAAAATTTGCTTTTATAAGTATGGTTGTATTGAATATATTATATATCGGAATGATTGTAGCTGTTGTTCCAGTTATTCCAAGACTTATGCTAGTTACATATGCCTCACAAATGATATTAATATATTGTGTGTTTAATGCTTATTTTACACATCAAAATCAATCAAAAAATTTAGTGACCTAAATCAATATCAAAATCTGTAAGTACTGCTTCCATAATGGGATCATCTTTAGGATCATATTTCTTTTTAAGTTTATATCCATACACTTTTCCTAAGATGTTCCATTTAGTAGCCGTAAAGCCATTTCTAATTTCTTTAACAACATTATAAAAAGAGGTATCTAATTCTCTTTCTATCATAGCTATTAAAACTTTCCCTTGGGTTTTGGTTAATTTTTTAAGCGGTTCTTCAAATTCTTCTTTAAGTTCTTTCTGACGTTTTTTTGTATATTTTTTCTTTTTCCGCTTTTTCATATTTTGCGTTGTATCTTGAGTTTCTCTATAAATCTCAATCGCTTTAATCGCATAAGGATATACAATTTGAGCACTTCGTTTCAATTTATAATAATATCGTTTATCATCTAAACTTTCAAATGTTCTGGGCATGGTCACCGTAGAACCTTCAAGATCTGCTAAGAATAAAGTATCCGTTTCCGTTACAATAGCATACATCCATTCATCATCTATTTTCATACGGACAATGCTATCTGATTCTATCTGACTATACATTACTTGAGAAAGGACAGTCATTAAAATTACTATATAATATTTTTTCATCATCTTGTTTGTCGTTTCATTATTATAACGTAATTTATAGAAAAAAAGGTGTCAAAATCCGTTAATAGCTTGTTAATCTTTGATTTTTATGTAAAATATTGATTTTCTTAATAATTATATGATTATCTTTCAAGGAATTAAATGTCTATAGACAATTTTATTTATTAATCGGACTATTGTTTAAGGCTTTTCACTCGAAAAGTTGAAAATGACAATAGAAAAAAAATTTTTGTCTAAATCTGAAATTAAGCTCTATTACACACGTGATCTACAGAAAAAATGGTTCATATTTTGGTATGAATCAAAAAAGAGAATTAGAAAGTATGGTCAAGTAAATAGAATTAATGATTATGATTTACGCTTGAAAGCTCTTGAAGAACTTAGGAACAAATACCTAACTGTTTCTTTGAAATCGGATGAGTTTTCAACTCCAGTTGAAGAATATCTTTCTTGCAAGGATTTTATTGATTCCTTTACTTCTAAAAAACATTTGTGGAAAGAAAGTACTAGGAAATTATATAGAGTTATTGTGTATCAATTTACATCGTGGCATCAAGGAAAAAATATCACAAATAGTAGTATTAAAGAATATTTTTCAGCTCTTTTGGTAACACATCATAAAACATCTCATAATATCTATTTTAGGGTTATTAAAAGCCTTTTAAAAAACATAGAAAAAGAACACCTTATAAAAGGTGTTTCGGCTGTTAGAAGTACTAAAACTCCAGCGATGTATTTACAACCTCATCAAAAAAGAATATTAAAAGAATACATATCTAATAATGATCCTCAACTATGGCTGTTTATTAATTTCATGTATTACTGTTTTTTACGTCCTAAAGAAGCTGTTTTGTTAAAAGTACAGGATATTCTTTTTGATGATGGGAAAGTATTTGTAAGTAAATCTATTGCAAAGACAGATCGAGACAGATTTCCTCGAATACCGAAAGCCTTTACAAGTATCTTATCTCAATTCAAAAATAAACCTATAGAAGATTTTATCTTCAAGTCAAATCGTGCTTATGATGGTCATGTGAGTAAATATACATTTACAAGAAGACATAGAGAAATATTGAAAAAATTAGGCTTTAATGTTGGTACTTATTCTTTATATTCTTGGAGGCATACAGCAGCTATTAACTTCATTCAAGCTGGAGGTACAGCAGAACATTTACAAATACAAATGGGACACGCTACGATTGCTCAAACAGGACAATATTTGCGACAAATGGGAGTAAATGACCTAGATAAATTAGTAGAGATTTTCCCAGAGATTTAATTCTTTCTATTTTTTTCTTTGAAAAAGAGTGACGGAATTGGCGGTAAGTACTACTTTTGAGATGTAACTTATTGTTTTTCATTGAGTTATTCAAAGGTATTAAAATCAACTTTGGCGGTAATTCTTACTTCTTTTTATATAATTAACTGGTTATTAATGCTTTATTTTCACGTCATTTACCGCCAAAGTTTTTGAGCTTTAATGAGGTATTTCTTTTATTTTTTTTATATTTAATGCTATAAAAGAGAAAACAGAATCTGAACTCAATGAAAAGCAATTGGATATTTACATCTATAATTTTTGGAATAATAGGAGGAATTATTACCTACTTTTTAACTTGGAGTTGGAAATTAGCCGTAATAATTGGAATTATTGTTTTTGTAATTGTTCTAATATTCAACCCTAAGACAAGGTATATGAAAGCTTTTTATACCGCATTGTTCCCTCTATTAAGTAATATTTATTTTACCATTAGTACTAAAACGGATCATTTTGATATTGAAGCTGGAATAAAAGAATTAGATATTACAACTACTATCATTTTAGGACTCATTTGCATCATTTGCTTATTTTTAGATTATCTTGAAAGAAATGGCAAATTACAAGGTACTTTAATTGAAATCAATAGAAACGTTAATAAAAAAGTATCTGGTAATAATATTAACATACATCAAAATATAAACAAAAAGGATTCGAGTACTAATGATTGATTATCGGATAAATAAGGTTACTGCTGAAGGAGATAATATATTTATATTTCAATATATAGATAGTGCTGGAAAACCTATAGAAGAGCGAAAGTCATTTGATGAGTTTCTACAACCATTTGTAAAACCACATATAGAGCAAATAGCTATTTTAAGGGATAAC
>JAHDII010000039.1 GCA_020630895.1 Saprospiraceae bacterium | reverse complement strand
AATTCTAAAAAATGTTCTTCATCCTTACTTCTCAATTTTAGGCTATGAATTTTAAGAACAGCAAAATCTAAATATATTTTTTTATGAAAAAGACTAAGAAAAAATGATAATAATAGATAGATGCCTAGTATTAAAATATTAAAACGAATAAAATTAGTATAATAGTGAATATTTAAAAATAGAATAGAAGATATAAGAAGAAATGTAATACAAAATAAGATAAAATGAAAATACATTTTTCGATAAGCTAACCAAATAAAACCTAGGAATAGTTTTAAAATATCAAAAGAATAAGAAGTCCTTTTTTTATAAAATGAGATATAGGCATCACTTCTTCTTTGAATAAAAGATTCTAAATAAAATTCTGACTCTTCAGATAAAAAAATAGATTCTTCATTATCTAATATTTCATCATCTAATATTTCTTTTGACATTGTTTTTAATTAAAATAAAATAGATATTTACAATATAATCTTTTACATTGCAAATTAATTGATGACAAAATTATATAAATATATTTTCTTATTTCTACTATTGCCTAATATTGTTTTGGCTCAAAAAGCATATTATAAGCATTTTAATATTAGTAATGGTTTTCAAGGTAAAAACGTATATTGTTTTAGGCAAGATTCTATTGGTCAATTATGGATAGGAACAGAACAAGGATTGTATAAATATGATGGCTTAAAATTCTATAGCTATAATTCAGACCTAATGGATGATAATGAGATCATTCAAATCTATAATTTTAATAATACAATATGGTTCGTTACTTGGGATGGGAAATTGTTTTATATAGAAAATGAAGTGATAAAATTATTCAATCCTAATCATATTTTAGATAATGTTAATGTAGTAAGGATTTATATCCAAAAAAATGGGGCTTTTTGGATTTTAGAAGAGGATAAACTTTTTTTATGCACTAAAGAAAATAATTCTTATTCCATCAAAGAAATGAACCTCATGAATACTAGTTCATTTTTATTGCCTATTGAACATGATAATGCCATGTATTTTTTATCTCAGTCCAATTTTTTGAAGTACGATCCCCTTACAAAAGAAATGATTGAATTATGGCAAGTAAATCCTAAAAAAGACCCTGTTATATCTCCTCAGATTCATGAGTTTTATTTTCAGAATAATTCAATAAGATATATTCCTACAAGCGATTCTATTTCGAATGAATTATTAGAAATATTCAACCAAACTATTGGTGTGCAAAGTGTCAATACTTTAAATGAACCTTATATTTATTCTTCTTTTGAAAAGATAAACAAAGAGAAACTTATTTTTTTAAGTGAAGATAATTTTTTTTTACAACATTTAAATATCTTTTTTGAAGGAGACTATATCAATATAATATTTGAAGATTCTCGTCAAAATATTTGGGTAGGGACAAAAAATGGTATTTATTTTTTTCCTAAGATTCCCTTATTAAAAATAAATGAAAGTAATTCTATTTTACCTGAAAACAATATTGTTGAAGTAACAAAAAATCCTATAGCGGGTACTATTTATTTTTGTACAGAATCTGGACATTTATTACAATATAATTCTAATGAATTGGAACATATATTAAAGACAAAACATAATCCCAAAATAAAAGATTTAATTTTTGATGATGATTTAATTATAGTAGGAGAAGATATTACATTTATTGATGAAAAAAATAATATTAGAATAGAAGACGGTTATTCTGCAAAATCTTTTCTAAAAAAAGAAAATATATTTTATTTTTCTTCTTCTAGGTCTTTATTTGCTTCAACGGAGGAAAAATATGTAAAAGAATCAACAAAAATTAAAGGAATTTATTCCATAGAAAAAGGTCAAAATGATACGCTATGGCTAGGAGCGTTAGGAGGCTTGTATTTTTATGACTTTAGTGCAACTCAAATAGGCGAAAAGCGAATAAAACGTGATAGTTTATTTCAATTGAAACCTAACGAAAGTCTTTTGAGTTCGAGAATGAAAACAGAATTTAGAACAATTTTAATATATGATAAACCTCTTATTCAAAAATATTCACAAAACGGAAATACACTTAATAAAAGTATTTCAGATTTATTATTATTGCCAGATTCAACGCTGTGTGTTGCTACTAAAAAAAATGGAATATATTTTTTAGAGAATGGGGAGTTTTCAAATATTAATACTACAGATGGATTATGCAGTAATTTATGTAAGAAATTATATTATGATGAAAAAGATAATTTCTTATATGTTTCTACTTATGATGGTTTGAGTATTTTAAATCCTAAGACAAAAAACACTTTTTGCTTAAATTTGAATGATGATTCTTTTTCTAATAATATTAATTCTACTACAACTTTAGACAATAATGTTTTTATTGCCAATGAAAATGGAATGACTATTCTTCCTAAAGCATTTATACATCAAAATATTTTACCAAATAAAGTTTCAATTATTCGTGCAAGAGTAGATTCTTTTTCTTTATTAGATAAAGCCAATTATTCTTATAAAGAAAATAATGCTTTTTTTGAATATACATCAGTTTCATATAATGATGAAATTACTTTTAAATATCGATTATTAGGATTGTTTGAGCAATGGAAATTTACAGAAAAAACAATTTTAGAATTTGATAATTTGCCTCCTAATGAATACATTTTAGAAATGTATGCTATAAATTCAAAAAATATTTCTTCTTCTGAAAAATTGAGTATTCCATTTACGATACATCCTCCGTTTTGGAACACTATATGGTTTAGTATTTTAAGTTTTATGGCTTTAGGAGGACTCATTTGGTGGAGAATGTCCAATAGATTCAACCGCCTCAAAAAAGAAAAAGAAAAAGAAAGTAATATTAAAATGAAATTTGCGGAATTAGAACTGAATGCTCTTCAAGCACATATGAATCCACATTTTATTTTTAATGCTTTAAATTCTATTCAAAATTATATTATTAATAATGAACCTAAAATTGCAAGTGCCTATTTAGAAAAATTTAGTATGCTCATGCGTATGTTTTTAGAATCTTCTAAAAATAAGTTTATTTCTTTGGAAGAAGAAATTCAATTATTACGATTATATGTTGATTTAGAAACGCTTAGATTTTCTGATAAAATATCAAGTTCTTTTGAAATAGAAGAAGACTTAGAATTAGACATAGAAATTCCTTCCTTACTCATTCAACCTTTTGTTGAAAATGCGATTAATCATGGTTTAGCGAGTAAAAAAGAAGGTGGACATTTAAAAATAATATTTACGGAAAAAGATAATCAAATTATATGTCATATTGAAGATGATGGAATAGGAAGACAAAGAGCTCAAGAATTGAAAAATAGAACAAAAGAAAAGCATCGTTCAAGAGGTTTTGAACTAGTTTCTGATAGAATTAATACAATTAATGATGTAGAAAATTCTGAAATAAAAGTAGAAATAGTAGATTTGCAAAACAATGAAAACTTACCCATAGGAACCCTTGTTAAAATTATTATTCCAATAGTAGATTAAAGAATTAAAACAAGTAAAATGATAAACACAATTTTAGTTGATGATGAAGCAAATAGTCGAGAAATATTAAAAAACATTCTAGAAAAAAATTGCCCTGATATTCATATTGTAGATATTTGTAAAAATGTAGAAGAAGCTTATGTTTCTATTGTTAAAAATGAGCCAAATTTAGTTTTTTTAGATATTGAAATGCCTCCTCAAACAGGATTTGATCTTTTATCTAAATTTTCAAATATTCATTTTGATGTTGTTTTTACAACAGCTCATAATGATTATGCTTTACAAGCTATTGAATTTAATTGTTTGTCTTATATCCTAAAACCATTATCTATAGAAAAAGTAATATTAGCCGTTGAAAAAGTAAAATCAAAACATCAAAACTTAAATCAACGAAAACAATTAGAAAATCTATTATATAACTTAAACCAATCTCCCAATCGTCAAAATAATAAAATTGCACTGCCTACACTTGAAGGTTTAGAATTTATATTAGTAAGTAATATTATTCGATTAGAAGCAGATGGCTCTTGTACTAGAATATTTGCTAAAGATGGTACTAATATTTTAACCACAAGAAATTTAAAAGAATTTGAAACTCTTTTAGAGGGCTATTCTTTTTGTAGAGTTCATAGAAAATCTATTATCAATATTAATTTTATATCTAAATATTATAAAGGAGAAGGAGGTTATGTTATTATGGCAGATAAATCTAATATTGCAGTTTCAAGAAGAAGAAAAGATGCTTTTTTAGAAATGGTCAATAAATTATAATTCTTTTACCGCTCATTTCCCAAAACCTACCATTCATTCTTTATTTCTGCCGCTCATTACTTTGTGTTCTAAATAAGAAACATGTAGCAGTAATTTTGGTTTTTTAATTTATTGATTAACCAAAATATAATATTGATGAAAAATATTTTTACACTTCTTATTTTATGTATTTGTAATTCTTTTTTGATAGCTCAAATCTATGTAGATATAGATGCTATAGGGAACAATGATGGTACTTCATGGGAAAATGCTTATACAAATTTACGAAATGCAATTAATAATGCAGAACCAGGAGTTCAAATTTGGGTTGCAGAAGGAACCTATACTCCTGCTGATGCTAATGGAGATAGAACTTATACTTTTTTTATGAAAAATGGTTTTCAAGTATATGGTGGTTTTCAGGGCAATGAAACAAGTATTAATCAAAGGGATTGGTTGGCTCATCCTACTATATTAAGTGGTGATTTGAATGGAGATGATAATGAAAATATTGATTTTTCAGAAAGTACTAGAAGTGAAAATAGTTATTCAGTAGTGACTATCAAAGGAGAAGATGGGATTATCCTTAATGGTTTTATTATTGAAGGTGGAAATAGTAACGATTTTAATGCTGGTACAGAGGGGCTTACTGGAGCTGGAATATACATGGAAAATCCATATTATAATTTTGTAATTAATGATATTCATATAGCAAACTGTATTATAAGAAAAAATACTGCTTCGAATTCTGCAGCAGCTACTGTATTAAGAGGTTCTAATAATTTATGCTCTATTGATGCTCATTTTTATAATTGTACTATTGAAAATAATTCTTCTCCTACAGGAACTGTAAATTCTTCTTATACAGTATCGGGTACTCCAATGGCTCTTGGTTCTTTTACGGAAATTTATTTTGTTAATTGTTTAATTAATAATAATGAAGGGCAAAATTATGGCAATAGTTTTTATTTATCTTCTCCTGAATTTTCAGGATCACAATTAAAATTTTATAATTCTACTGTTGTAGATAATATAGGAGGAAATGGACTTATTTTAGCAGATGAAGGTTTGCAAGGAAGTATTAGAGTTGATGCTTATAATTCTATTATTTGGAACAATGGAAATAAAGTAGTAGAAATAGTTAATCAAAACCCAATTGTAACAATAAATCATAGTGCTACAAATGGTATTTATGATGTCGTTCCTACTGAAATAAACCATCTGATTCCATCGGATCCAATGTTTAGCGATGCTACTAATGGAGATTATTCTTTAAGCAATTGTTCTTCTTTAATTGATGAGGGGAACGATGATTATAATTTAAATGGTTTTACTTTTTATACTAATGACTTAGATTTGGCAGAGAATACAAGAATAAGTGGTTTAGGTTTAGATTTAGGTGCATATGAATTACAATTTCCTAATGCTACTTCTATTTCAGAAATATTATGTGATGGAGATAGCTATGATTTTTATGGAAATATATTGACTGAGGCAGGAAGTTATGGAGAATATGAAACAGATGGAAATGGTTGTGTTATTAATTTTCATTCTTTAATATTAACAGATGGAGGGACTTTAACAGGAACTCTAAATGCAGAAAACACAAATATTTGTGAGGGTGAAGAAATTATTTTAACTTCTTCTGGAGGGGATGTTTATTCTTGGAGTACTGGAGAAAATACAAGTAGTATTGTTGTTAATCCTTCTTCTACTTCAATTTATACTGTTACAATAACTAATGCATTAGGTTGTGCTAAAGAATTAGAAATAGAAATAATTGTCAATGCTTTACCTGAACCTATTATTATCCAAACAGATAACGAATTATCAACAGGAATATACGATTCGTATCAGTGGTATGATGAGTTGGGTAATGCTATTAGTAATGCTACAAATTCTTCTTTTTCTCCTAGTACAAGTGGAAATTATTATGTCCTTGTTACAAATATTGACGGTTGTCAAGGTATTTCAGATTTATTTAATTTTTTACATACTTCTAACAACAATATAGAATCTCAAAATTTTAATATCTATCCTAATCCAGCTAATAATATTATTTATATAGAATCTTTATGGGAAGAAAATACTCAATTACAAATTAGTAATACACAAGGACAATTGATAAAACAGATAGAAATAAATAATACAAATAGATGCGAATTAGATGTTCAGACATTTAATTCAGGTATTTATTTATTACAATTTACAACAGATAAAAAAACATATACTCATAAGATAATTATCCAATAATAAATATAAAACTCGCCCTTTCTAAAGCTATTCTAAGTAAAATTGGGATAGCTTTTTTTTATTCAAATATTTTAATTCTATAAGATGGATATTCGCTATTCATAAAAACTTTAATAGTATCTCCTACATTTTTTTTGTAAGGATAATTATATATTGGATATCCTTTAGTTCTATATTGTACTCCTTTGTAAGCATAATCAATATCTAAATAAATAATAGATCCTCTTCCTGTTCTTAAGTTTCTTTTCGTTATGACTCTTCCCGATAAAGTTTAATATTTTTTTACAATTACTTTTTGTTAATACCATTTTTTTATTAACTTTATCACAACCTCAATTTATAAAGACGACAATAGAGACGAAAACCAAGACGAAAGCCAATGCAAGAAGAACTTATTTTTGAAAATAAGAGATCTAGAGTTTATAGATCAATAGAAAATGAATGGAATAGAACTGTACTATTAAAAGTATTGAATTATAAGTTTCCTTCCCCTCCTGAGATTATACAATTTTATCGCGAATTTGATTTTACTTCTAAATTGAATATTGATTCGGTACGAAAACCTATTAAAAAATCGAAATTTCAAGGACAACACTGCATGTATCTTGAATGGATTGAAGGAAAAGATTTAAGGCATATCATAGATGTTATAGAAGAAAATAAAATAAATCTAAAGGATTTTTTAAATATTGCAATATCTATTTGTAAATCTGTTATTGATTTGCATAAAGAAAATATTATCCATAAAGATTTAAAACCCTCTAATATTATAATTGATATTGCTACTCAACAAGCTCGTTTAATTAGTTTTAATATTGCCACTAAAATTTCTTTAAAAGAACAGCATCTGGGTAATCCTGAACATTTATCAGGAACGCTTCCTTATCTATCTCCTGAACAGACAGGAAGAATGAATAGGTATGTTGACTACAGAAGTGATTTATATTCATTAGGAATTACTTTTTATGAAATGTTAATTGGTCGAACACCATTTGAGGCAGAAGATGCTTTAGAAATGGTACATAATCATATTGCAGTATTTCCAAAACCTCTTATAGAAATAGATAATAATATTCCTAAGCCAATTTCTGATATAGTACAAATTTTATTAGCAAAAAAAGCAGAAGACAGATATCAATCTGCTTTTGGATTAAAATATGATTTAGAACTTTGTTTAGAACAATTAGAAAAAAAAGGAACTATTGAAACATTCAAATTAAGAACTTTTGATTATTCAGGAAAATTTTCTTTACCTCAAAAATTATATGGGAGAGAAAATGAAATTGAAATTATTAAAAAACGATTTGAATCTATAGCATTAGGAAATTTAGAATTAATATTATTGAGTGGTTATTCTGGAACAGGGAAATCTGTTTTAGTTCGAGAAGTCTATAAACCTATAACAGAAAGAAAAGGATATTTTATTGAAGGCAAATTTGATCAGTTCCAAAGAGCTGTTCCTTATTATGCTTTTTTACAGGCATTTAATTCTTTTATTAATATGTTACTAGGAGAAAATGCCGAAAAATTAGAAAAAGTTCGTCAAAAGTTAATTAATAGTATAGGAGATGAAGGAAAAGTATTAACTGATGTATTACCTTCTTTAGAATTAATAATTGGTCCTCAAAAGGATATTCCCGAGTTAGGAGGTGCTGAAACTCAAAATAGATTTAATTATGTCTTTAGAAAATTTGTGAAAGCTCTTTCTTCAGAAGAACATCCTATTGTTTTATTTATTGATGATTTACAATGGGCAGATTCTTCTTCTCTTAATCTTTTAGAAAATTTATTGACAGATCTGGATAATAAGTATTTATTGTGTATTTGTGTATTTAGAGATAATGAAGTGAGTCCAACTCATCCTTTTATTATTGCAGTAGAAGAAATTAGAAAAGTTCTACCTAATATTTCAGAAATAAAAATAGGTAATTTATCCTTAGAAAATATTAATCAATTAATTGCCGATGCATTGAACAAATCTAAAGCGGATTGTCTTTCATTAGCTAGTCTTGTTCATAAAAAAACTTTAGGCAATGCTTTTTTTACTGTTCAATTTTTAAAATCATTATACGAAGAAGAATTATTATATTTTAATCATGATACACACGAATGGGAATATTCTTTAGCTACAATTGAACAAAAAAATATAACAGATAATGTAGTTGAATTAATGGCAGGAAAGGCTAATAGATTACCTACAGATTCTCTTGATGTATTAAAATTAGCTTCTTGTATTGGTAGTTCATTTGACAAAGAAATCCTTTCTATTATTCTAAAAAAAGAAGAAAGTGATATTATTGAACTACTACAAATTCCACTTGAAGAAGGATTCATTTTACCTTTGGAAGAAAATTATAAATTTGCTCATGATAGAATCCAACAAGCGATTTATTCTTTAATTCCTGATAATAAAAAAGACGAATTACATTTGCAAATTGGTCAATTACTTCTTGAGGAAATTGATGAAGAAAAGAAAGAAAAATATCTTTTTGATATTACCAATCATTTAAATGCGGGTATTAATTTAATTCATGATAAAAAAGAACGATTAAAATTATGTAAGCTAAATTTACAATCAGGTATAAAAGCAAAAGAGACCTCTGCCTTTACATTATCTTTTGAGTATTTAAAGTCAGGGATAGAACTTTTAGAAAATGATGCTTGGAAAAATGATTATGATACTACCTTAAAGCTTTATGCACTAGCAGGGGAAATAGCCTATCTAAATGGTGATTTTAAAAAGATGAACGATAATATCAAAATCGTTTTAGATAATGCAACAAATTTATTAGATAAAGTCAAATCTTATGAAATAAGAATTTTAGCTTATAAAGCGGAGAATAAACTATTAGATTCTATCAATACAGCACTTGAATTTTTGGAGCAAGTTGGAGAAAAATTTCCTAAAAATCCGAAAATGCATCATGTGATGGCGGATTTAGTTAAGACTAAATTGAAATTAAGAGGAAAAGATAATGAGTATCTGAGTAATCTGCCTATGATGACAGATGAAAATAAAATTGCAGCAATGCGAATTATTGCTGATATAGCATCTTCTAGTTATTGGGCTACTCCTACCTTATTTCCTTTGTTGATGTTTAGAATGGTCAATTTATCTTTAAAATATGGTAATACAGCTATTTCTGCTTTTGCTTTTGCCACCTATGGTGTTATCATGTGTGGTGTATTAGGTGATATGAAAACAGGAAATAGATTTGGAAAGTTAGGATTGATTTTGCTTGAAAAATTTAATGCTAAAGAATGGAAAGCTCAAATATTTACTCCTATTTATGGATTAATCGTTAATTGGAATGATCATATAGATGCTACATTAAAACCTCTTCAAGAATCATATCATATTGGGATGGAAACGGGAGCTATTGAATTTGCTTGTGTGAATACAAATCTCTATTGTATTCACTCTTATTTAAGTGGAAAAAGATTAGAACGTCTTCAAACGGAGGCTAAGGCTTATAGCCAATCTTATTCTCAATTTAAACAAGAAACCAATCATAATTATAATGAAGTCTATCGCCAAGGGATGCTCAATTTAATGGGGAAATCAGAGAATCCACTTATTATAACTGGAGAGGCATATAATGAAGAAAAAATGATGCTTCAAAATAATGAGAGAAATGATAGAACAGGTCAATTTCATCTTCATTTTAATAAATTAATAATCTCCTATCTCTTAGGAGATTATAATAGTGCTACATATCATGCTAGTGAAACTCGAAAACTTTTAGAAGCCGTTTTAGCGAAATTTGAAATTCCTAATCACCATTTTTATGAAGCACTAACAATGTTAGCTCTTTACCCTAAAGCTAATAATCAACGAAAGTTGATGAGTCGAGCGAATAAAAATATTCGACAGATGAAAAAATGGGCAAAGGATGCTCCTCAAAATTTCCAGCATAAACATGATTTAATATTAGGTTCTAAAATGCTTGTTTTAGGAAAAACAGAAGAGGGAATTTCTCTTTTAAATCAAGCAATTAAAGGAGCTAATCAAAATGATTTTATTCATGAAGAAGCTATTGCTAATGAAATTTTAGGAAAATTTTATGCTAATACACATTCTAATGCACAAGCAGAGAAATATCTAAAAGCAGCTTATAATGCATTTAGAGAATGGGGGGCTAAAGTTAAATTAACTCAATTAGAAACAAATTATTCTCAATATATTTCTGATATTAATGAAGAAAGAGAATTATTAGAAAATATGGGGGAGAGGATGAGTGCTTCTACAATTACAATTTCAGGAAAGAGTACATTTTTAGATATTAATAGTATCTTAAAAACCTCTTCGATTATATCTAGTGAAATCGTATTAGAAAAATTACTAAAAACGCTTCTTAAAATAGTAATGGAAAATGCTGGAGCTGATAGGGGAATACTTATTTTAGAAGACAAATCTGAATTTCTAATTCAAGCTGTTTCTAATCATTATGGAGAAATAGAAGTTTTTCAAAAAATTGATTATACATCAAGTAATTTAGTTCCTAAAAATATTATTTCTTATGTAATTCGAACTCAAAAAGATCTGGTGATTCAAGATGCTCAAAATGATTCTCATTTTGTAACTGAAACTTATTTTGAAGGGAAAACCGTACAATCTGTTCTTTGTTTACCCATTATTAATAGAGGAGATTTAAAAGGAATATTGTACCTTGAAAATAATCTAACTACTAATGCATTTACCAAAAGTAGAATGGAATTATTAGCAGTATTATCAGGTCAAATAGCTGTTTCATTGAATAATTCAATGTTGTATGAAAATCTAGAACAAAAAGTAGCAGAACGAACACAAGCTCTTAATGAAGCAAAAGAGAAAACAGAAGAATTATTATCCGATATTTCTATCCAAAAAAAGGAATTAGAAAAATTAAATGTTACAAAGGATCGAATTTTTGGAATTATTGGACATGACTTAAGAAAACCTGTTATTGCTTTTAGAGGAATTGCTGGTAAAATCAATTATCTTCTTAAAAAAGAAGATTTTGTAACACTTAAAAAATTAGGAGAAGGAATAGAAAGAGATGCTTTAGGACTCAATGCCTTAACTGATAATTTGTTGAATTGGGCATTATCTCAAAAGAATGCTTTACCTTTTAGACCTGAAGAAATCGAATTGGAACATGTTGTAGATGAAATTTTCTTAACTCTAGGAAGATTAGCATCAGATAAAAGTTTAGAATTAATTTCAACAATACAGCCTAAAACAATTATAGTTGTTGATAGAAGTTCTTTTGTAACTATTATAAGAAACATCGTCGATAATGCCATTAAATTTACTCCAGAAAACGGAACCATAACCATTTCATCTTGCCCTTCGGATTTTGGTTTAGATATTTTAATACAAGATACTGGAGTAGGGATTCCACAAGACAAGATAAATCATATTTTTTTATTGCAAAAAGATAAAACTACAGAAGGCACTTCAGGAGAGAAAGGTACTGGTTTAGGTTTACATTTAGTTAAGGAAATGGTAGAATTGAATAAAGGGAACATACATGTTACTAGTAGAGAAGGAGAAGGAACAACGTTTATACTTTCTTTTAGAACAGTGTAAGCTTTCAGATTAAAAAACAAAACAAAATGAAATAACATGGCTATTTATCCACCAAATAAAACCCAAAAAGATATTGATGAGGTATATAAACGGGCTTATGAGAGGACAAAAATTATTTATCCTAAAAAGAAAACTTTTTTTAGTCCAAGATTAAGAACGCTGCATCAAATTAGTATAGATAAAGGCTACTTAGCAAGTACTCTTGTTGGAATAGGTGATTTTTGTATTGATTTAGTAGCAGCATGTATTGCTGCAGTAAAAAAAATAAATAGAAAAATATTTCCAAGGGAGGATGTGATTCATGGTACTAAAAAGGATTCTTATGTAACAGGTAAAATTACTTTTGCTAAAAAAAATGATTTAACGACTCCTATACACCATATGCAAGTAGAATTTTGGGCTAGAACATTTTTTGGAGGATGGAGAAAAATGTCATCGGGTCATACTGATGAGGAAGGTGTTTTTAAATTATATTTTGATTTTATAGAAGCTAAGAAATTTAAATATAGGCGTTCTTTTCATTTTGAAATACACCAAGTTGAGCATGTATTTTTTAATCAAGACTCAGGAGAACCGAGAAAGAAAGTATCTGTTTTTGATAGTTTTAAAGTCAAAAAATCAGACTTAACAGGAATGGGGTATGATTTAGGACTTATTCAATTGTTTTATTGGGAATATAGAGATGATGTCCCTATACCTAGAGTTGTAATTAAAGAACAAAATGAAGATGCACCTGAATATTATTCTGAAGGTAGGAATGAAGCTGCTGCAGAACAATTTATTCCCATAGAAATCATAAAAGATAAACATCTTCTTCAAATTAAAAGAAATCCTCAAAGTATTTCAATAGAGAGTATTCAAGATGATTATCCTACTAATCTTACAGTAGCTATGGAAAGAGAAATTCCTGGTTCTACTCGATGTGATTATTGGTTTGGAAGAAGAATGATGAATGGAATGAGTTGTGCTACTTTTCTTCCTGATGAAAAAGAAAAAGGAAAATATTGGGTTAAAATATTTGGTTCTTGTGATTATGAAGTCAATCAAGAATTTGCATTTCCTACTGTTTATGGTCAATTTAAAATAGCTGATAATGGATTGCCTCTTCCTACTAAAATTATTGTAAAAGGACAAACAGATGCTTATAATAAAAATCCTTTTCAAGAGAAAACTTTTACACCCAATGATGGAGAAAAATGGGAACAAGCTAAAAGAATAATGAGAGTTTCTTCAGCTTTATCTTCTGAAATAGATGATCATTTTGCAGGAACACATCTCAATACAGAACAATATGCAATTGCTGTTAGACGAAATGTAAGACTTAATCCTGTTGCAGAATTATTGTTGCCTCATTTAAAAGAAGTGACCCTCATTAATCATACTGCTGACACTAATTTAATTGGTCCTGGATATATTCCTCGTGCATCTGCTATGACTGCTGAAGGTATTATCGAACGTTCTAAAGATGCATTAGGAACACATGATTGGAAGAATTGGAAACCTATGGAACCGATTAGTGAACAGCATACTTTTGCAATAGCATCGAATCTTTTTTGGGATGTTGTTCATCAATTTGTAGATTATTTCTTTGATGAAAATGAAGAAGACATTAAAAAATATTGGTATGAGATCTATTGCATGAGTAATGATCTTGTTAATAATAGTGTTCCCTTGTTTTTATCTGAACAGGATTCTCGTAAATGGACCGGCGAAGAACGAGAATTAAACCAAGATAGAATAGAATATAATCATCTTAGAGCTTGTTTTGATAATACACTTTCTAGAGATATTATTAATGGCAAGAAAAAAAGTATATCTTCTATTACAAAAAGTAAAAATACTCCAGCAGAAGGAGATATGGACAATTTAAAAGATATGTGTAAATATGCTATTATGGTAGCTACATTTTTGCATACCTATGTCAATGAACATCAATATGAAGATATTGGTGAGGTATTGTATTGTTCTTTAGGGCTTCGCTATGGAGATAAAGAAGATGGTATTTTTCAACCAGAAAATGATTATTCAATCGCACCAGATTTAACACGTGCTACACAAATGATGTGGTTTAGTAATTTATTATCTAGAACAGAATATGGATTTATTACAAGAAATGAAGAACATGATATTCATCCATATTTTTCTAAATTATTATTGGATAAGAAAGAGGAGTTTGCAAAACTTCATGTTAATGTAGAAAATATTGAATCAAGAACAAATATATAAAATATTATGGGAGCTATTACACGAGGAATTAAAGGTTTTTTTGCCAAATTATATCTTTGGATATTTTGTAAATTTTTTACTTTTATTATTGTCATCACTTTAAGTTTAAAACGAAAAAGGATGTCTCATGATAATGGGATTGGTGCAATTGGACGAGCTACAATTGTAAAGAATCAAAAGTTTCCAGCTCATGATTTTTTTGAACCAGGACAAGTTTTTGATTTAAGGATACGACATGCTTCTGCTACTTTTTTAGATGATGCTATGAATTGTATTCGAAGTATGTCTATTAAATTTTCAAAGAATGAATTTAAGAGTCCTTTTGATTTAGAAATGAATACAGGCGAAATTAGCCTTTTTTGGTCAGCATGGAGTTTCTTTAAATTTGCTCAATTAAGAAAAGAAAAATATGGTGTAGAATATATTGAATATTATAAAAAATATCCAGAAGGATTAGAAGGAGCTAAAATAGCATTAAGAAGAAATCCTAATTCATTTCATGATTTGAGATATTATTCCAAAACACCATTTAAATTTAAGGGAAAAGATGATATTAAGCGATATGCAAAATATAGAATTATTCCTTTTGATAATATTCCTGAAACAGGAATTGTAGATAATTTAAGTGATGTAGATACAGGTAATCAAAGAATTTTTCCTAATGAAACACGAGGAAGAAATTATTTAAAAGAAGAATATGAAACACGAGTAAAAACTCAGGAAGTAAAATATAGATTACAAATTCAAATTCGTACTGCTCAAGATGATGAAAATCCTGAAATATTCAATAATATGGTTCCTTGGAATGAAGAAATGTTTCCTTGGCATGATTTAGCCGTTTTAGAAATAGAAAAAACTTTAAATTGGGAAGATAGTACAAGAACAGGTTTTTCTTTAAACAATATGCCAAAAACATTAGGTTATATTCCAGCAAAATCTATTTATGATTATAATTCATTAAATTATATGAGAGCACATTCCGAATGGGCAAGGAAAGCTAGGATGTTTTCTTATAAAATATTCAAATTTCCACGTCCTATTCCTAATGATGATGATAGAAATTCTGAAGATTGGAAAAAGATTCAAAAAAATAAAGTATCAAAATTTTTAAGGTCTTAAGATATTATTTTATTTGAGCATCGTGGGCAATTTTAGAACGTGCTTGTTTTAAAATTGTATTTATATTTTGATTGGCATATACTTTAATTCCTACAGTAGTGAATTTTCTTCCTTTTTTAATATAGGGAGTCCAATCATTTTCAACAATTTTTGCTGTATAAATATCTACCCCTCGTTGCTTAGAAAATTGTCCTAAAATAATAATTTTATACTCTTCATCTTGAAAAGTAGATGTAGTTTTTTCTTGTATCTTTTTGGGTTCTTTTTTTATTTCTTGTTCAACAGTACTTTCTTGAGAAGATTGAATATCATGATCTTCCATTTCATGATCATCTTGTATAGATTCTTTATTTTCATCTAAGATTTCTAAAGGACTTTCATTTACTTTTTTATCAGTAACAGGTTTTTTTATAGTTTCAGAAGTATCTGCATTTGTTGCTATAGAATCAGTAGAATTGATCCAATTAAAAATAGGAATGGCTATTAATAAAAGAAGTATAATTGGCGTTGCTATTTTAGCCCATTTCAAATAATCAAAAGAAGAAGTAGAAGTAGCTTGTGGAATGGCTTTTTCTTCTATAACATCTGTTTTAGGTTGTTCTTTATTAATTTGTTCTCTATGAATAGGGTAGTACCTCAATTCAGGTAAACCAAAAGTATCTATATTAAAATTAAAATTATCAGAAATAAATTTAGTACTATTTTCATAATCTCTAATAATTCGCCCTACATCAGATATTGCAATAACTTCTTTGTTGCTTAAACTTTGTTTACATTTTTTAGCAAACTCGTTGATTTGTTGTTGAGCAACAGTTAAAGAAATTCCATTATTATTTTTATGGGCTTCTACTAAAATTCCATCATCAATAATTAAATTCTCATTAAAGGTAATTGTAGAAGAAGGAGGAGAAATCTTACCTTGAACATAATCAAAACTAGCAGGGCGATATTGTTTTACAAAACCTCCAAAACTAGGAATGATAACACATTCATTTTCGTATAATAAGTTTTTAATTGTTTCTTCAATAGAAACATTTCTTTCTTTTGATGACATTAATTTTCTCAGTTAATTCTTGTTATAAGTACCAAAGTTACACATTAATCTTTGAAAAGTAAAGTTTTATCATATTTAATATAGATAGTGATTTTCTTTCATATTCTATTGATAATGATTGTTTATAGACTTTATTTTTTGCTCACATCTTTGTATTTTTGCCAATCAGAGTAATTTATTTTAATAAAAAAGAATATAAATGGGAAGAGCTTTTGAATATAGAAAAGCAACAAAATTTGCTAGATGGGATAGAATGGCTAAAGAATTTAGCAAAGCTGGAAGACAAATTACAATAGCAGTGAAACAAGGAGGACCTGATCCTGATACAAATCATACACTAAGAAGAGCGATACAAAATGCCAAGGCGGTACAAATGCCTAAGGATAGAATTGCTGCTGCAATTAAAAAGGCTTCTAGTAAAGATACTTCAGGTTTTACAGAATTAGTTTATGAGGGGATGGCTCCGCATGGTGTAGCTATTGTAGTTGAAACAGCTACAGATAATCCAACTAGGACAGTGGCTAATGTAAGAGCTTCTTTTAATAAAAAAGGAGGAACTTTAGGAACTAATGGAATGCATGATTTTTTGTTTGATAGAAAAGGGGTGTTTTATGTAGAATTAGATAAAATTGAGGATGCTGAAGAATTAGAATTAGAATTGATTGATGATGGTTTAGAAGAACTCAAAAAAGATACTGAAGAAGAT
>JAHDII010000038.1 GCA_020630895.1 Saprospiraceae bacterium | reverse complement strand
ACTAAAACCACCATTAAAGAAAGGAGCTCCCCATCCAGTAGAAAAATATAGTATCAGAACAAGTTAAATGTAATGTATCTGTAAAGGGTAATGAACCACAGGGAGGTCCTACTTCAATTGTTATACAATCTTGATCGTAACAATCAAGTTCACTAATATAAAATTCTGCACAAATGCTGTATCTCCCATCTGTTGTGAAATTGTATTCAAAAGGTGTAAATTCTTCAATATTATATAAAGTATTAGAATAATTTTCTGAATCAATAGACCATCGGATAGAATCAAAAGTGTAAGTAAAATTATCATCTTTTCCTACTGTTGCAGATAACAATCCGTTATCATTGATCTCATAACTGATTTGATGGCTTTGGCAATATGATTCATTAGTTGTATAATAGACTACTAATGAATCACTACAATTTGTAAGGATATCTGTAAAAGTAAAAAAATTGATACCTAACTCAATTGGAAGAGACCAAGGTATTCCATATTCTAATTCACAAGAATTGAGTGTGTAAGAAGCATTAATAGTATCTTGATAATTATATAAGTAATTTTCATATTGTGAAAAACTATTATAGCTATGATAGAAAGGTAGAAAATTCCTTTTTGTAATAATGTAACCTTCTGGATTAGGAACAGGCCAAGTAGAACTTGGATAAGCCCAGCAAATAAAGGTATCCATATTAATACAGTTATAGTCATCAGAGAAAATATAAATTTCATCTTCTGTAAAAACATCACAAGTAGATTGACTTTTAGTTACTAGGGAGAAGAATAGTAGGGTACAAATGCTTAGAATGAATTGCCTCATAATAAATTGGTTTATATTTAATTTAATATTTGTTCTATTAACTCTTTAATTGAGTATAGTATTTGATATTGCAAACATGAGAATATTTGTAGGAAGAAGAAAGTACATTATTTGATATTAGTCAAATAGTTTTGTGATTGATAAAGTTGTAGTATTTTGATATGTAGGTTGTTATAGTTGTTTTTTATCAAATAATTTTTATGGAATTAATAAAAAATTGAGTAAATAAAAGAAAGAAAGCTACAACTAAAATAATGAGGATTTTTTTGAAGATGGTTGCTTAAAAAAATAGAAGAAATATTATCTTAATTCAAGTTGTGTAAAATCAAGTTGAGTTAGAAATTATGAAGTACATTATCCACAAAATACTATTTTTAGAGTAATTGTAATAATAACTGTGGTCTGTGGACTCATTTACTGTGGACTTTATGGATTTATCCGTAACTTAGATTATCTTAATTAAATACCCATTCTATAGCATTTGGAACAGCTACCTTTACTACAGGATTATGAGCATAGCCTTTAAAAATATTTTTTTGGAGTTTTAAATTTTTATATGTTCTTTTTTCAATATGATTATAAAAAATATTGACATTATATAAAACTAAATTGAGTACTTCTAAAGAACCTGCACATAAATATAATTTGGAATCTAATGATTTATTATTTTTATAATAGGCTCTTTCAAAATCCCAAATATTTTGATAATTAGCCCAAAGAGAAGGGCTTATTGCAATATAATTATCGAATAAATTATCTTCTTTAAAACAAGCATATACTACGAATAATCCTCCAAAGGAATGACCAATGATTGTTTTGTTCTTTTTGGAGATATTATATTTTTTTTTGAGTAGTGGAATGAATTCTTTCTTAAGAAATGAATGAAATTTTTCTGCTTGCCCATAATCTTTATTATCACTATAATAAGTATCTCCTTTTTTGATATGAGCAGGAATAAAATCACGCCTTCTTAATTGTTGATATTTTCCAATATGTTCAATTCCTACTAATAAAGCATCTTTCTTTTTTTGCTGAATTAAATCAGTCATTTGTTTTCCTGATTTTAATCCTGCATCTAAATAAATAATCAATTCATAATTTTTTGAGGTAGAATAATTTTCAGGAAGACTGACTTGAATATTAAATGAATCACCTACTTCTTTTGAAGTTATTTTAAAATGAGTTTCAGTACTTGCAGAAGAACAAGAAAAAAATAAGATATTGAAGAAAAAGAATAGCTTCATCATTTTTTAGAGATTATTGAATAATAAGTTAGTATAAAAATAAAGAACTCTTGCTAAACTTTAGCAAGAGTTCTAAAAAATTATTTTAATATTTATTCAACTTTAATAATTCTATAATTATTGATTGTGCCATCTTCATACCTTATAGAAATATTGTATGTCCCAACCTCATATTTTGATAAATCAAAATTTTTGATAGTAATGCCTTCTTCTAGAGAAGCATTTTCACTATAAAGCATTCTTCCTAGCATATCCGTAATTATAATTTCAATGTCAGAGGATTGTCCTATAAAAAGTTCAGAAATTATTTTTCCTCTTGTAGGATTAGGATATATTAAAATAGCATTGTTTTTAATTTTGCTACATTCACTTTTTATTAATATGGTATTAGAATATTCATAAGTTCCATCAAGATCAACTTGTTTTAATCTATAATAATTATACTTATCTTTTACTTCTTTTTGACGGAAAATATAAGTGATTTCTTCTACGCTGTTACCCGCTGCTTCCACCAAACCAATAGCATCAAATTTATTTCCATCTTTACTATGTTCTACGATAAAGTGAGCACTATTTTTTTCTGAAGCTGTTATCCATATTAGTTCATTAGAACAATCATTAGTTTCACCATAAAAATCAATAAATTCTACAGGTAAAACAGGAAATGTAATTAAATAATCTTCTACTTCTCCATTAGAAGCTTCACCTACATATGCAAACATTGGAAATGGGGGTTCTTCAGGTAACAAACGGAAACGAGTATAAAAGTTTCCTTCAAGATTAGTACCTGCTGGTATATCAAACATGAACCCTCCAGATCTTGCCGTGGTAGTTAAATCTGTATCAGCATTAATAACTAATTCATCAGCATCCATAAAATCACCATCTTGATTCCAATCGATGTAGCCTACTAACCAGCCAGATCCAGTTAAAGAGATGGTTACAGAACCACCATTTCCAGATGCTACTGTACCAACAGTCCAATTTGTAACAAAATCACCAAAGTTTACTCCATCTTCATCGCTTGAAGTAGCATCATCTCCATCAGCCATAGTTGAATGGGTTCCATCACTTTCAGCATCGACTAATGCCCCTAAGAATAAATCAGGACTAGCAATATTAGGGATAATATGGTATGCACCGATTGGGCCATCATTTAATGTAACGGAATATGATGCAGGTAAATCTCCAAAGTCTAAATCTACATTGATTGCAAAAGGAAAATCTACACCTGTTGTACTACCACCAAAACTCAAATCAACTGATTGATAAAAACTAGTGCTTGTATCAGTTACATTAGTAGGATCTGTTGTAGCTGCCAAATTTAAAGGACTTGTATTAGACGCAATTGATATATAATAAATATCATCAGGTAAATCACTAAAAGAGTAAGAACCATCAGGTAAAATAGTAGTTGATCCCATGTAAGTTCCTTCATCATTATATAAATAAACTATTTCTCCAGCAAGAGGAGAATCTGTTCCATCTCCACAAGCTCCATTGGTACTTCCAGAATCTTCTAAACAAACATTACCTGCAATTGAATTTGTACCAACAATAGTTAATCCAAAATCAACCGTTAAATCACAGTCCGAACAAGCAGTACCTCCTACATTAGTTAAAGAACCACCACTCATAGTAATAATAGTTGAATTATCTAGAGTACCATCTGGATCACCTGAAGGAGTATAAGTTCCTGTGGGATCTGTAATAACAATTGTATAGTTACCATCAGTAACATTTGTAAATACATAATTACCATCGATATCTGTTTCTACTGTAGGACAATCTGAACTTGGAGTACAAGAACCATCTTGCAATTCTACAGTAATTCCTCCTAAACCAGGCTCATCTGGATCTTGGATTCCATCTCCATTAATATCATACCATACTGCATCACCAATTACACCTGATGGCTGGAAACCGAAGTCAGCTCCCATGAAATTAGCACCATATCCAACATAAGTTGCTGTTTGAGCATCACAAGGAGCATATCCTAAATTGATAGCGGGATCTGGATCAGATACCTGATCGCAAGTTAAACCATCAGAGCTAGGATCAGCAGTTTGAGGTGCACCCCCTAAATCTGGGTCTGTTAAGTCAACTTCAACGGCATAATTGCTAGGCTCTAATGCTGAAAATAAATAATTACCATTAGCATCAGTTGTAGTACTTATTGTAGGACCATCATCTCCATTACCACAGATTGCATCACTACCACAATCATGTAAAAATACGGTAACATTAGGAATTCCTATTTCTGTCCAATCTTGTGTACCATTATTATTAGCATCCCAGAATAATTGGTCACCAATATTAGCAAATGGAGCTAAACCAAAATCAGTATCATTTGGACAATCAGTACAAGACAATGTTGTGTTATCTGTTTGACCATTTGTTATTGTAACATCAAATGTAGATGCTGTAGTAGATTGATAAGGATTTGCACCACTATCAAGAGGAACAGTAGTTAAATCAAGAGTCACTTGGAAATCTCCATCAGGTAAATTAGTAAATTCATAATTACCATTTGCATCAGTAGTTGTTGTAGTAATAAGTACATAAGTACCATCACCATTCATATCTGCATATAATTCAACAACTATACCTTCAAGACCTGTTTCACCTAATGATATCAAACCATCTCCGTTTTGGTCATGCCAAACATTATCTCCTATAATGCCTGTTCCTACTGGATTATATCCAAAATCTTGATCTAGGTTACTACCGCTAGCCGTTCCATCTACATTTACCATACTTGTTTCATCACAAAGAATACAAGCTACTCCAAATTCATCAGGATCAGCAGTTAAATTACTTCCATTTAAAACAGTGGAACCATCTACTTCTATTAGATAATCTCCTGTGGGTAAATTCTCAAATAAATAAGTTCCATTAATATCTGTTATATCAGTTGCGATTAGAGCATCTACTAAATGATCAATAATTCCATCTCCATTAACATCTTCATAAAGGTTAATAGTTACACCAACAATACCTTCTTCAATTAGAACATCTTGAACGCCATCTCCATTCCAATCATAAAATAATTGATCTCCAATGTTAGATAATCCAGATTCTTGGTATGCAAAATCAATTCCACCACTTATATTTCCACCACTTATATTAATAGTATTTGATATATTATCAGGGCTAACAGTTCCTTCAGGATCCAAGGTGTTTGTCCAATTGGTACCAAGAGGGGATGTTAAATTATCCACTTCAATAGCATAATTGCCATCGCTTAAATCTACAAATTCGTAATATCCATTTATATCTGTAGTTGTAGAAACAGTTGCTCCATCATCACCATTTCCACAAATTCCATCAGCACCACAATCTAATAAATTAATTGTAACACCAGATAAATTGTTTTCTCCAACGTCTTGAACGCCATCTGCATTGTTATCTTCCCATATTGTACCTGTTATTGCATTATTTACATTATAACCAAAATTTGTATCTGTATTATCATTAGCACCAGTAATAATAACTGTTGAAGCATTATCACAAGTAGAACAAACACTCCCAGCTTCATCAGGATCTCCTGTTTGAGAAACTGTACCTGGAATGGTAAAAGGATATACAGTAATTGTATATGTTGCATCTAAAAGTCCTTCAAATTGATAAAATCCATTTTCATCTGTTACTGTTGTAATTAGAGAACCAGCAATATATAAAACACCTTCAATCCACAAATCTACAGTTGAAACTAAAGTTATAGTAACTCCCTCTAAACCATTTTCTCCTACATCTTGAATTCCATCTCCATTTAAATCATTCCAAATATAATTACCAATAGAACCTGTTGGATTTATTTGAACAGTAGCAATGTCTGAATCGTCATTAGCAACATTACCATTAGCAAATGTAGCACCTGTTACAGCACCTAGATTATCTGTTGGATTGGCGGTAGCACAATCATTTGGGTTTTTAGCTATAAAGGTAACTTCAACTGTTTGAGTATTTCCAGCATTAATATGTCCTACATCATTCCAAGTGATTAAGCCTGTAATATTATCTATAGCATCTGGTTCTATACTTGCCTCTAGAAATTCAAGATAACATGGGTCAAAATCATCAGTAAGGGGAACAGGAGAAAGAGTTGTTTCAGGATTAAAACCACTATTTACTGAAATCCATTCATAAGAATAACAAACATTACTTACTGTAACTCCAGGAGCAGCATTATTATATTCTAATAAAGCCCCTGTATTATATGAAATCCCTAAAGTATGTGCTAATGTTTCGTCTATTTGATTTACCATAATTTGTACTTCATGTGATGCTTCGTGTAATACGATTTGAAGACTAAGAGGCGTAGAAGTTCCAAAATAGTATATATCAGTAAAATCTAAAATAAATAATCTATTAGGAGCTACACCAGATGTACCATATGTTATTGCTCCTGGACTAACACTAGGGTTTAAATCAGCCCAAATATGGATACAATTATCATAAGAAGCATTAGGCAAACTCACTAATGGATAACCATTTCCACCAGGTGTAGTAAAACACATTTGACCATTTGAAGTAATTGTCATAGTAGTACCAGTTGGGTATAATGTACCTCCGAATTCAAAATCAAAAGGTAAGGTAGTTGTGGTAGTTCCATCATCTGGAGGAGAAGTCCAGGTTGAAGGAGTATCAATTGTGTAAGGGATATAATCGCAAGTAGAAGAGATATAATTAGAACAATTAGTTTCATTAACATTCGTAGTTTCTATTTGTAATGAAATAGCATCTACAGATAATGTTGCACCATCCCAAGAAGCAGCATTACCATCCCTAATCCCTATCAATCCTGCATGGATTGGATTCGTAGAGAAACTCTCCCATGTACCATAAGAAGCAGTAATATCAATTTCGTGTGTTGAACAATTAGTAGTTCCCACATGAATATCTCCAGCAGTTCCTGTCATTGTTTCTAATAAGGTTCCATCATTATAAAAGCGAATTTCATCATTAGAAATAGCTCCACTTAGACAAAATGTATATAATAATTTCACACTAGAAATATCGCCACAAGCAGGTGTTGGTGGGTCAAAAGAGGCGAATAAGACATCATTTAAAGACATTCCTCCATTAGCTCTCCAAGGGTCAATTTGTGTAGCAAAAACATTATCAGCTGCTCCAATAATATTATCATTATTATTAAATTCTGCACCATAAGAGGCTCCTCTTGTACGAGGAGCAGGAGTAATAAGCCCTCCTTCATAAGGGTTTCCTGCCCCTGGAGGAGCAGGAAGCAAATTTTCTATGTTAATTTCATAAGTTACATAATGGCTTTCATAAGCAGGAGATTCCGAAATTAAGTTTTTTGTTACTTCTACTACTTCTGTAAACCCAAAATTAGCCGATAAATAATTAGAAGATTGGACAAAAGCTGTATACGTTGTAGGAGTAGTAGGTACATTTCCTGTTGGTACATCAGATTCATTTACTGTTACAAAAAACAAACCATCAGGAACATTTGTAAAAGAATAAGAACCATCTACAGTAGTAGTTTGGGTATTGTACAAAATATCTTCATCATCTAAAATTCCATTATTATTTATATCATAATATAAATTAATATCAACTGTAGGAATACCTGCTTCAGCTCCATCTTGAATTCCATTGGCAATTGAGCCACCTCCTGCACCATTATCAAACCAAACTTGACTTCCAATAGTATTGGTGCCTGGTAAAAAGGTATTTTGTGTATTTTCCAAAAAAGGTTCTGTTAAGCCTACACTTACGC
Organism: Saprospiraceae bacterium; assembly: GCA_020630895.1. GTDB lineage: Bacteria > Bacteroidota > Bacteroidia > Chitinophagales > Saprospiraceae > JAHDCE01. The sequence continues at coordinate 9,477 of JAHDII010000038.1, read as the reverse complement.
CTCCTACATTTTCTACAATTGAACCATAATCATTTGGGTAAGTAAGTGGAACATTTACAGAGAATGTTGCCGTAACAGTGGTAGAGTTAGGAATGTTTTCATTAAATTGCCACATAATATTAGTAACTGAACTTGCAATTGGTTCTGTTGTTGTCCATGTCAGTCCATTATTTATAGAGTACATAATAGTAGAAGATAAGCCAGCAAATGAGTTAGTTGCTGCTGCTGAACCTGCTACATATGTTGTTCCTTCAGGAATTTCATCCTGAATATTTGTAGGTAGATTCTGATCGAAAGCTCCAAATGAATTTCCTGTACTATTTGTAAAGGATAAAGAATAATCTATTTGTTCTGGAAGAGAAGATAAAGTAGATTGCCCTGTTTTATCAAAATTTAATCCACTAATATCAGACCCATTTAAACCAATAAAAGCTCCGTAATCACCATTGAATTTTTCATTATTTCTACCAGATGCTACTTCTTGATAAGGAGAAATGCTAGATGCACAACCTCCTCCAATTGCTACCCATTCATAAAACACTAAGCCTATAGCTCCTCTATTATTAGAAGGCAAATTTGTAAAATACATTTGATCTTCAAAAGGATATAAAGCTTCTGTACCATCAGTTTTTTTGACAATTATTAACCCATAAGTTCTTACTAATCTAAAGCAGCAAGGGTCAAAATTGTATGGATCTCCAACTGGACACATAAATACATTGTAATCGGGTATAAAATCTCCGTTATTATCAAAGCCTTGGTTGATATTTCCTAAATCGAACCAAACTCCTTCTTGTAAATAAGGATCTCCAACTGGAGTAGCTGTATTTAAGTCCCATCCTAAAAATATTCCTTGAGCAGCCATTGCATCTACATAAGCATCTGGTACTTTATTATCTCCATTAGGCCAAATTTTATTAGCCATTGCAGAAATTTCACATCTTGGCCAAACTGTCCATGTGTCATCTGCAGTAATACCATCAGCAGTTGCCCATGCATCAAGTTCTAATGATAAATCATCAGCTTCTTTCGCACATGCACCATAAACAGGATTTCCAATATCATCTGTTTTTGGATATCTAATTAGCCAATATTGAACATTACACTCTCCTGGTGCAAGTTCTGGCAAAATTCTTACTCCTTGATCGCAATCATTTAATTCTAAAGACAATAAACCTGTTAGACCAGTATGCGTTTTAGCAGGAAAATCTCCTACAGCTGGAACTGTAGTATAAGTTGCATCGTTATAATTACCAATACTAATTTGAACATTAGTCATTGGAGTAGTAGTGCTTAAATTACAAACTCTTACACCTGCATAAAATGATTCTGGTTGGTATCCTCCATTAGAGTCTTCAACTAAATTGTGTGGCGATAAAATTTCTATGCTTAAATCACCATTTATGCCTGTAGCATAAGAATTGCTTGTATTAATTAATATTAATAAGCATAATATAAGATAACTAAAAAATGGATTAGAGTAAGTTTTCATATTGCAGAATTTTTATATTATTATTGGGTTCAACTGTAATAAATTGTATTCAATGTTTGTGCCAAGCAGGAAGAGTGCTTTTCAATAATCAATCATTTTGTGACATGATAATTTTAAATATTGAAAATTTGATTAATCAGAGCTAGTATTAAAATTTGAGGTATAGTTATTGAGGAAAAAGGGAAGAATATTTTAATTTTTTGAATAGATGTATGATATATTAATAAGAAAAGCCAGATATTTTAAATATCTGGCTTTTCTTATTAATATATATTGATTATATTACAATAGTGCTTTTACAGCAGGTTCTAATTGATGTCCTCGTAATCCAGTAGCAGAAATATTTCCATCTCTATCAATTAAAAAAGTTTTAGGAATTCCTCTTACACCATAATCTTTTGCAGCTTCTGTTTCCCATTTAGAAAGACTACTTACATGATAAGGCCATTTTAACTTATCTTGTTTTATAGCTGCTTCCCATTTTTGTTTAGATTGAGTTAATCTAGCTTGAACTTTTTCTTCAGTATCTAATTTAAAACGTCTTTTATCATTGGTATCTAGACCATCTAAAGAAACACTAAATACTTCAAAGCCTTGTTGATTATATTTATCATATAATTTTACAACATTAGGATTTTCTCTTCTACAAGGACCACACCAGCTTGCCCAAAAATCAAGAAGAACTACTTTTCCTTTTAAGTCAGATAGCGAGAATTCTTTTCCTTTAGGATCTTTTAAAGTAATATCTGGAGCAGGTTTTCCATTTTGGATACGTTGTGTTGCTAAAAATTGTTTAAGTACTTGTTCTTTTTGAAGAACCAAATTAGAAAACTCTTGAGATAATGAAGAATTAGGATATTGGCTGTTTAATTTTGTTTGTGCTTGTTTGAAAGCAGCAATTGTTTTTTCATCCATTGTAGTAAAATGGTTGGCTGCAATTAATGCACCAATTAATCCATCATTATTGGTTGCAAAACTGGCAAAATTATTAATATTTAATTTTCCAGATTTTACATCTTTAACAGCTTCTAAATATTTTTGAGTAACATCAGAGCCTTTTATCCCAAAATCAGCATTATCAAAATCGGATAATTTACCAGATAAAGTAACATTGTTTTCAGAACCATTCAATATAATATAAGCCTTTTTAGCACCTAATCTTACTCGATACATTCCTTCTCCAGGATGTTCATCTAAAGATAAATTAAATTTACCATTACCTCCTAATTCTACTTTTCCTAAAACACTAGTAGAATTATTAAAAGTAATTTTATCTAAAAATAAGCCCATGTTTGAAGCATCTGCTATTGTTCCATTTAAATTAAAAGCTCCTGTAGCAGCAGAATCACTACTACAACTCAACCAAAGAGTAGCCATAGTAAGTGATAATAAAAAAAATAAATTCTTCATGATATTAAATATTATGAATTAAAAAATGATAAAAATAACGAAGTATCTTAGTATGATACCTTGAAATTAAAAAATGTTGCGTCTAAAAATATTATGATTCTAAATATTGTCCTAATTGATTGTCATGGATATTTTTCCAATCTGCAATTTTTCCAAAATTTTCACCATCAATTATAGCATTTTCTCCATCTGTAAGTCCTAAATGTTGAAAAGCTGTTTTTTGTTCAGCCATAAAAGATTCAAATTGATTTTTGTTTTCATCTTTTACACTCACGACAACTCTACTCTGACTTTCACCAAATAAAAATGCATCTTTTCTTAAAGAAGAATCTGTAACAATATTAAAGCCAATTCCATTAATAATAGCAGATTCCATTAAATTAGTAAAAAGACCTCCATCTGCTACATCATGAGCAGATTGAATATAATGATTTGCAATTAATTCTCGAACTGTATTTTGTAAAGCAATTTCTTCTTGTAAATCAAAATAAGGAACATTAGAATATTGCACTTGATGTATTTCTCTGATATATTCAGAACTACCTAAATCGTTTCTAGAGACACCAATGATGTAAATATGATCTTTTTCTGATTTAAAATCAAGAGTCATATATTGATTGGCATCATCTAAAATACCCAACATACCAATAGTAGGAGTAGGAAAAACGGGTTCTGTTTTGTCTTTAAAAACAGATTGGTTATAAAAACTTACATTCCCTCCTGTAACAGGAGTATTTAAAGCCCTACAAGCTTCTCCCATCCCTTTAATTGTATGAACAAATTGCCAATATACTTCTGGATTATATGGGTTACCAAAATTTAAACAATTCGTAATAGCTACTGGTTCGCCTCCTGTACAAACAATATTTCTAGCAGCTTCAGCAACAGCTATCATACCTCCTATATACGAATCAGCAAAAACATAAGATGCATTACAATCTGTAGTTACAGCTAAAGCCTTTTCTGTTCCTTTTACTCTTACAATAGCAGCATCAGAATGTCTATTGGTCGTCATTGTATTGGTACGAACCATAGAGTCATATTGTTCATATACCCATCTTTTTGAAACTAAATTAGGAGATGAGAATAATTTTTTTGCTGTACTTACAAAATCTGTAGGTTGTGAAATATTTTGAATATCAAATGCTTCAATTTTATCATAATACGTAGGACGGGTATATTCTCTTTCATAAACAGGTGCTCCACCTCCTAATACTAAAGGTTCAGCAGGTACATCTGCTACAATTTTTCCATTTTGAGAAAATTGTAATCTTCCTGTATTTGTGACTTCTCCAATATGCTCACATTCTAAATCCCATTTATCAAATATTTCAAATAATTTGTGTTCTTCTCCTTTTTTAGCAACAATCAACATTCTTTCTTGAGATTCAGAAAGTAAAATTTCAAAAGGTTTCATATTACCTTGACGAGTAGGAACTTTATCTAAATCGATAATCATTCCTGTTCCACTTTTGGCACTCATTTCTGAAGTAGAACAAGTTATTCCCGCTGCACCCATATCTTGCATTCCTACAATGGCTCCAGACTTAATAGCTTCCAATGAAGCTTCTAATAATAATTTTTCTTGAAAAGGATCACCTACTTGAACCGCAGGAAGATCCTCAGCAGAGTCTTCTGTCAAATCAGCAGAAGCGAATGTAGCACCATGTATTCCATCTTTACCTGTAGCAGAACCTACAATTAAAACGGGATTTCCTGGTCCATCAGCACAAGCAGAAACGGTTTCTCCTGCTTTTACAATACCTACAGACATGGCATTGACCAAAATATTTTGATTGTAGCAATCATTAAAAAACACTTCTCCTCCTACTGTAGGAACTCCAAAACAATTTCCATAATGACTGATACCATTCACAACACCTTTAACTAAATGTTTTGTCTTTTCTGAATGAATATTTCCAAAACGTAAAGAATTTAGAGCAGCGATAGGTCTTGCTCCCATAGTGAAAATATCTCTATGAATACCTCCAACACCTGTTGCAGCTCCTTGAAAAGGTTCTATTGCAGAAGGATGATTATGTGATTCAATTTTAAAAGCACAGCCTAAACCTCCTCCAATATCTACTAATCCTGCATTTTCTTCTCCTGCTTCGACCAATAGTCGTTTTCCTTCTCTTGGAAGTGTCTTGAGCCAAATAATTGAATTTTTATAAGAACAATGCTCAGACCACATGACAGAAAAAATACTGAGTTCTGTAAAATTGGGCATTCTACCCAAAATATGTTGAATCTTGATAAATTCTTCTTCAATCAGTCCTAATTTTTGAGCAGTTTCTAATGAAACTAAAGTTCCGTTATCTTGCATTTTTTATAATTTTTTAAAATATCCCACAAAAATAAGCGAATTAATAAGATTTTACTTCATTTTTTAGATTCCTCTCTTGTTTTTTTATTGAAGGAGAGTATAAGTATTCATATATTACGTTTTTTTTGAATATGAAATGCTAATTTGGATTGAAATTTGTGGTAATAACTGAATTATATTATAAAAGATTGTTATACAATCATGATCGACCATAAACTATGAAATTATTTTCAAATATTTTTGATAAGAAATCAAAAAAATGGCTTTTAATAGCTTCTATTTTTATTTTTTCTATTGCAGGGGTGGTGGATTTTTTCGAAAAGCCATCGACACATTCTACAAAATATGCAAAAAAGGTACAAGCTTTTTTGTTAAAAATGGAATCTGATGTAGATGCTATAGTTTCTGATGAACGGTTTTTAGGAGATTTTGAATCTATAAAAAATATAAAAGAAGGAGGAGAAGATATTTTTGAAAAGCCTTTTACTTTTAATGTTTTTTATAAAGATTCTTTGGTCTTTTGGAATAATGTAGATATTGGAGACAATGAAAAAGCCCATGCTGTTTTACACAAAGAAGGGAATAAATTATTAAGGCTTCCTAATGGATATTTTTATGTGAGAGAAGATCGATTGCATAACGGAAAAGAAATTGTTACTTTCTTTCCTATTAAATATCATTATAATTTAGAAGGAATATATCTAAAAGATATTTTTGCTGTAGATAAATTTAAAAAATCAAGTGTTATTAATTCAATTCCTGCAGATAAGGTTGATGTAATTATAGAAGGGGAGGGAACACCTATATATAATAAAGGAGGAAAAGAAATATTTAAAATACATGTTAATACACCTATTAAAAGTGTTTGGTTAGCTTATTTATTATTTATCCTATATTTAATAGCAGGTATTCTAGGATTATTTTGGCTCACCAATACTGCACAAAAAATATCTAGAACGAAATCTCCTTTATTAGGAATTATTTTTTTAGGAGGAGTTTTACTTGTGGTTAGAATGTTAATGTTATATTCTAATTATGCAACTAATTTTGAAGTCATACCTCTTTTTACAGAAAAGTATTCTACTATATTTTTTATGGATACTCTAGGAGATATGTTATTAAATGCTTCTGTAGCATTATGGGTCGCTATCTTTTTTCATAGAGAATTTACATTAGTCAAAATTGATAAATTATCAACTAATATAAGATTTATAGGAGCTGTCTTTTCTTATAGTTTTATTATTCTTGGAATATTATCAATTACTTATATTTTAAAAAGTTTAGTACTAGAAACAGATATACCCTTTGATTTTGAAAATATAGCAGAATTACAATTAGGAAGTTTTATATCTATATTAGGAATTCTATTCTTAATGTTAATGTTATTTTTATTTACTCATAGAATTTCATTAACCATCAGAGATTTAAATCTACACATGCATAAGCGTTTGATCGCTTTAGCTATTTCTGTAGGTTTAGTTTTTACTATTGCTATTGTATTAAACTTAGCACTACCATTATTATTACTTTTATTATTTTCAATCATATATGTCATTTCTTTTGATTTATATGTAGAAAAGAAATCAACTAATCTAACTTGGATAGTAGTTTGGTTAATGATTTATTCTGCATTTTCATCTGCATTTTTATATAAATATAATATACTTAAAGAACAAAATATTAGAGTCAATTATGCTAAGTTTTTGACACATGAAAGAGATTCTGATGTAGAAAAGAAATTAGAAGAATTAGGAGAACAAATTCAAGTAGATAAAGATATTCTTCATCATATTTCAGATAGTTTGGAGCATAAAAAGATATCAAAAATATTAGAAAGAAATCATACTATTGATATCAAATTTATTGACTATAATTCTAAGATTTATCTATTTAAAAAAGATTCTTTACAAAATATATCATCCTTAAATAAAGGAAATATTGCTTTATTAAAACATTTTGATAAACAAGATATTCTCTTAGAAGAAAATCTAAGATTTGCAAAAGAGGATAACACCTTAGGAACATATTATTTGAAAATTGAATATCCTGATATTCGTCAAGAAACAATTATATTATTACTAGAATTTGATAGAGTAATAGGAAGGGAAAAGAAAGTATATACTGAGATATTTATTAATGATGATTACCAAAAATTTAAAGGATTAGAAGATTATGAATATGCAATATATCGAAATAATGAATTAGTTATACAAGAAGGTTCTAGCTATGCTGATAGAATCGAAGATCTTTCTAAAATGCCCAAAAAGGGAAGTTATAGTTTTGTCTTAAAAGGAAATTATTCTCATTTGATTTTTCACGCAGATAATGAGAATATTGCAATGTTAAAGAAAGAGCTACCTCATTTTTGGCCTAAATTTCGGTCCCTATTTTCGTATCTTTTTACTATAATGGTTGTCGTTCTAAGTATTTTAATACTTATTAATACGATGTTCCAAGCATTACCTTCTGGCTTAGGTTCAATTTATAATTTATTACCTTCTTTAAAGAATAAAATTCAGGTTTCTGTAATTGCTATTATTATCCTTTCATTTTTAGTAATTGGAGTTGTAACTATTGTATTCTTTGAACAAAAAAATGATGATTATCATGCTGGTCGTTTAGGAAGAAAAGCGAAATCTATTACTTCAGATGTTGCAATGGAAATTGAACAAATGAATATTAGTACTAATTCTTTAGACAAATTTAAAGAAATTATTACCCCAATTTCTAATATTCATAGAATGGATATTAGTGTTTATACGATAGATGGACGTTTATTGGCTTCTTCGGGAAATGATATCTTTACAAAAGGTCTAGTATCTTCTCTCATTAATCCTAAAGCATATCATGCTTTAAGTATAGAAAGAAGCGATAAAATTGTGATGGAACAAGAAAAAAGAGAAAGTATTGGCTTATTGGAATATGAAGCCCAATATGAACCTCTTAAAGATATTAATAAACGAGTGATTGCTTATTTGGGAATGCCATATTATTCTCAACAGAGTAAAATTCAAGATGATACTTCAGATTTTATTGGCACTTTACTCAATTACTATGTAGTCTTATTATTATTTGCTGGAGCAATTGCCATTGGAGTTGCCAATTCGATTACTCGACCTATCACTCAGATGGGAGAAAAATTAAAACAAGTTAAATTAGGAAAAAGAAATGAACCTTTAGAATGGACAAGTAAAGATGAATTAGGAGAGTTAATTGGAGAATATAATAGAATGATTAAAAAACTAGATGATAGTGCTCAGTTATTAGCTCAGTCGGAAAGAGAAAGTGCTTGGAGAGAAATGGCAAAACAAGTAGCTCATGAGATTAAAAATCCATTAACTCCAATGAAATTGAGTATTCAATATTTACAACATGCCTACGATGCAAATCCTCAAAATATGGATTCAATGTTGAAAAGAGTCTCTCATACCTTAATCGAACAAATTGATAACTTATCTTATATCGCTACAGAGTTTTCAAATTTCGCAAAAATGCCTAGAGCTGAAAATGAACAATTTGCTGTAAATTACCTTGTTCAATCTGTGTATGATTTATTTTCTGAAAGAGATGATATAGATATGAATATTTCTTTGGAAAAAGAAGAATTAATGGTTTTTGCAGATAAAAACCAATTAATGCGAGTATTTAATAATCTAATTAATAATGCTATTCAAGCAATTCCTGAAGAAAGAAAAGGAAAAATTAGTGTAATCCTTAGAAAAAGAGAAGATAATATTGTTCAATTAGAAGTAAAAGATAATGGTTGTGGAATTTCAGAAGATATGGAAGAATTTATATTTGTACCACATATTACAACAAAATCTTCTGGTACAGGATTAGGATTAGCTATTTCTAAAAGTATTATTGAAGCATTAGATGGAAGCATTTATTTCAAATCTACACACAATATAGGGACTTCATTTTTTGTAGAATTACCTATATCAAAAGAGTAATATGCTTTTTGAATCAATCAGGATATATAAAAAAAGTCGGAGCAAAACTCCGACTTTTTTTATATTAAAAATATTGGTAATACTTAAGAAGTTGGTACTAATTTTTGGTTTTTAATTTCACCATAAAATCGTACATTTTTAGTTTTACCATATTGTTTCATTGCCAAATCAATTTCATTCATTGAATTTCTTCTTACTAAAATTCCAGATTGGTGGCTAGCAGCATTAGATTTAATCTCGATGTAAAATCCATCTTTCAACGCAATTTTCTTAGATTGTCTTGCCATAATGTGTAT